>DASZPK010000637.1:0-6374 GCA_035550335.1 Chthoniobacteraceae bacterium
CGTGTCCAAGCCGGTGAATTTCATGGTCGGTGTGAAAGGCAAATCGTTCACCGTCGCCGAGCTCGCGGCTGTGGGCGTGAAGCGCATCAGCTTCGCCGCGACCTTCTACCGCGCCGCGATGACCGCCTTCATCGAAGCCGCGCGCGAGGTAAAGGAGCACGGCACTTTCGGCTACCTCGACCGTTCGCTCACCGGCGCGGAATTGGCCAGGTATTTTCCGGGAAACTAACACCTACCCGCATTGCCCGCGCTGGCGCAGCGCGTGGTCGCAGAGGACCAGCGCGGCCATGGCTTCCACCATGGGGACGGCGCGCGGGAGCACGCAGGGATCGTGGCGGCCGCGCGCGGCGAGCTCGGTGTCCTCGCCGGTGACGGTCACGGTCTGCTGCTTTTTCGCGATGGTGGCGGTGGGCTTGAAGGCGATGCGGAAGAAAATCGGCTCGCCGTTGCTGATGCCCCCCTGGATGCCGCCGGAGAGGTTCGTCTTGGTGTGGACTTTGCCTTCGCGCATTTCGAAGGCGTCGTTGTGCTGCGAACCGGTGAGGCGCGTGCCGGCGAACCCGGAGCCGATCTCGAAGCCTTTTGTGGCGGGGAGGCTCATCACGGCTTTTGCGAGGTCGGCCTCGAGTTTGTCGAAGACCGGTTCGCCAAGGCCGGGCGGGACGCCTCTAATGACGCATTCGATGACTCCGCCCACGGAGTCGCCCTCGCTGCGCATCTTTTTGATGAGCTCGATCATTTTTTCCACCGCCTGCGGGTCGGGGCAGCGGACGATGTTCCCCTCGACCTGCTCGAATTTCACGGTCTCCGGGTCCACCTGCGCGGTGATCTCGTGGATCGTTTTCACGTAGGCGATGATTTCCAGCGACGGCGAAAAGGTCGCGAGCACCTTTTTCGCGATGGCGGCGGCGGCGACGCGGCCGATGGTCTCGCGGGCCGAGGCGCGTCCCCCGCCCTGCCAATTGCGGATGCCGTATTTCGCCTGGTAGGTGTAATCGGCGTGCGATGGCCGGAATGCAGTCTCCATCTCCTTGTAGGCCTCGGGGCGCGCGTCCTTGTTGCGGACGAGGATGGCGATGGGTGTGCCGGTGGTTTTGCCATCGAATATGCCGGATAAAATCTCGCATTTGTCCTCCTCGGCGCGCGGGGTGACGATCTCGCTCTGGCCCGGACGGCGCCGGCCGAGGTCGCGCTGGATCTCAGCCTCGCTAATCTCGATGAGCGGCGGACAACCGTCTACAACAACGCCGACTCCTCCCCCGTGGGATTCCCCCCACGTGGATATGCGGAACAACTGGCCTGACTGGCTGGACATGGCCCCTATGAAACATTGGGGAAGTGGAAAGTGAAAGTGGAAAAGTGAGCGGCTACCTGTCGCCCCCAAGCTACACGAATTTGTAACACGATTGTAACATTCCCCCGATTCATTTGGCAGGAAAGCCGCTTATATCTTTGGCGTGCCACCCGACAATCCCCAAAAATTATGCCCCGTGGATCCGCAGATTGATCTGGATTCACTCGTGGAGCATTGCGAATCGGTTTCCGCCTCCCAGCGGCTCGAGGATGTCTACCGCTATTTTGAGGAGCACGGGGGCAAATTCGTCGGCGTGATCGCCAATGAAAAACTCGTGGGCATCGCCTCGCGCGCGAAGATCGGGTTCCTGCTGGGGTCGCGCTATGGATTTTCGATGCATGGCCGCAAGCCGGTGGGCGCCTACATGCTGCAAAACTCGCTGCACATCCGCCTCCACACGCCGCTCCTGGAAGTGCTTGATGTGGCGCTCTCGCGCGAGGGGGACGAATTCCACGACGACGTCGCGCTCGTGGACAAGGACGACCGCTATCTTGGCATGATCCCGATGCAGCGCCTCGTGCGGCTCCAGTCGCAGCTCATTTCCGAAAAAACCCGCCTGGCCGAGGAGCAGCAGAAAGCGCTCGCGGCGAAAAACCAGCAGCTTTTCGCGAGCCTCCACCAATTGCGCCAGTCGCAGGGGCGCTACGACATCCTTTTCGAAAACAGCGCGCTCGGCGTGGCACTGCTCAGCCCCGCGGGCGAGATCGAGACGTGCAACCAGCACGCCGGTTCGCTGCTCGGCCTCGCGAGCGGCGACGAGCACATGCCGCTGCTCGAATTCATGGAGGCCTCCAGCCGCAGGCAATTCCTGCTCATCCTGCAGCAGCACGAAAAGCACAACGGCAACGACCTCAATTCCCAGGCCGAACTCAAGCTCAACCTCAAGGGACGCGGACGCCGTCTTTTCAAATTCTTCACGAGCTGGATCAAGGAAACCGGCCAGGTCTGCGTCCTGCTCGACGACATCACCGAGCAGCGCAAGCTCGAACTCAAGGCCGCGCAGGAGGAGCGCTCCGCCACGATGGACACCCTCGCCGGCGGCGTCGCGCACGAGATCAACAACAAGCTCGCGCCGATCCTCGGCTTCTCCGAACTCCTCCTCGCCGATGCGCGCCGCACCGGCAAATCCTCCGAGACACTCCAGTATTGCAGCATCATCCGCGAGTGCGCGATCGACTCGTCGAAAATCATCAGCCAGCTTTTGCAGATCTCGCGCCCGCCCACCGCGGAGAAACAATGCTGCGACCTGCGCGAGATCACCGAGCAGGTCGTCGCGATTCTCCGCTTCCAAATCCGCCAGAGCGAGGCCGACCTCTCCATCCAGACCCCGAAGGAGCCCGCGTGGATTTCCGCCGATGCCGGCCAGATCAAGCAGGTCATTATCAATCTCGTCATCAACAGCCTCCAGGCCGTGGAAAACCGGGAGAAACGCCGCGTCACCATTTCCGTCGCGGCAGAGGGGGAATTCGTCGCGCTGCAAGTCGAGGACACCGGCAACGGCATCCCGCCCGAGCACCTCAAGCGCGTGTTCGACCCGTTCTTCACCACGAAATCCTTCAACCACGGCACCGGGCTCGGCCTGAGCATCTGCGCGAGCATCGTGCAGCGCCACAGCGGCGAAATCCAGATCGACAGCACGCCCGGCATCGGCACCACCGTAAAAGTGCAAATCCCCGCCGCAACCATCACCCCGCTCGCCTCGCCCATGCCCGCGCCCGCGCAGCAGGACGCATCCGCCTCCCCGCTCGACGGCGCGCACGTGCTTGTCGTCGACGACGAGGAATACGTCGCCTGCGCCGTGCAGGAAACGCTTCGGCTGAAAACGAATTGCAGCGTCGAGCGCGTGGGCAACGGCCTGCAAGCCATCGAACGCCTCCGCCGCAAGGAATTCCACCTCGTCATCTCCGATGTCCGCATGCCCGGCATGAACGGCTTCGACCTCTTCGATTGGATCGCGCAAAACCAGCCCGGGCTCACGTCGCATTTCCTTTTCATCACCGGCGACGCCGGCAACGCCGAACTCAACGACGATCTCACCAAGCTCGGCGTCCCCGTCCTGCGCAAACCCTTTTCGCCGAATGTCCTCCTGGAAGAGTGCCGCCCGCTCGTGAAAAAATCCAGCGCCTCCGCGCGCATGATCGCGTAAAAAATCGCCAGCCGCTATTTGCCTTTCATCACAAACACGCCGTTCCATCCTTCCGGCACCGGGTCCTTGGCCATGATCGCGCAGCGCTCGATGTAGACCCGTGCCAGCGCATCCGGTGGATGCAATTCCAGCGAGCGCTTGAATTTTTCCCCCGCCGCCGCGAAATCGCCCTTGATGTAAAGCATCATCCCCTCGCCATAGACGCGCATGTATTCCTCCTGCCTCGGCTCGACAGCCGCCGGCCGCGGGCCGATGATGTAAAACAATTCCACCGGCTTTTTGCGCCCCTTCACCTGCGTGAGTCCTGCCGTCTGCATCAGGTAATCGTCCTTCACCAACTTGGCGGCATCCTCGCCTACGAGGAGGTCCACGCCGTATTCCTTCGTCGTCCCCTCAATGCGCGAGCCGAGGTTCACCGTGTCGCCGATAACCGTGAAATTCATCTGCTGCTTCGAGCCGAGGTTGCCGACAATCACCTCGCCGTAATTGATGCCCATGCCCATCGCCAGCGGCTTTTTCCCGGCCGCAACCCACTGCTCGTTGAGCTTCGGCAGGTCCTCGCGCATTTTCAGCGCGCTGTTGATCGCGTCGCGCACATCCTGCGCGGGGCCTTGCGACTGGATGTTGCCCCACACCGCCATGATCGCATCGCCGATGAGCTTGTCGAGGCAACCGCGGTTCGCGAGGATCGGGGCTACCATCACGTCGAAGTATTCATTCAACTGCGTGATCACCGCGTGGGAATCCGCGGCCTCCTCGGTCATCGAAGTAAATCCGCGCAAGTCCGAGAAAAAAACCGCCACCGGCTTGCGCACGCCGCCGAGGGTGTTGAAGAAGCTGGCCGGGTTGTCGATGATTTCGCGCACGGCATTCTTCGAGACGTAACGCTCCAACGTCCCGCGCACCCGCGCCTTTTCCTTTTGCTCCTGGAAGAAGTCCCATGACAGGCAGCAGATGCCGCTCGAGCCCAGCGCGACCAGCGGAGGAAATGTGAACAACACCAAGGAGGCGTAATTATAAAGAACCTGCGCAACAAGCAGCCACGCGCCGGCCACGACCAAAAATACAATGAGACGCCACAACGGCGCGCGAATCAAAACGCAAAGAGCCCACGCGACAATCCCCGCGCACGCGATCAAAAGATATTGCCCGGCGGGAGGGATTTCGTGAAGAAAAGAATTGGTCAGCGCGGCATTGATTGCATTCAGGTGCATCTCGGGCCCGGGCATGTCGAACGGCTCGAAAGGGGTTTTCACATAATCGTGATAAATCTGGCCCAGCGCGCCGATGACGACTATCTTGCCTTGGAATACTTTCCCGCCATCAAACTCCGGCGAATTCCACGAAGCCGGAACGAAAATATCGCAAAGCGAATGGGGCTCGAACGTCCCTGGCGGGCCGGCAAACCGGACGCGGTTGAATTCGTCCTTGGGAATGAGATTGCCGTTCCCCGATTTCTCCAGGACCCTCGCTGGCAGCGACTCAAAAACCTCCTCGCCCGCAACGGGATCATCGCCAAAAATGCTCGTCATTGTCCGCAGGTAACTCGCCCGGCGCACCACTCCATCGCCCCAATAATTGACGAACCCGATCCGGTCATCCTGCGGCGAGGTTTGCGGAATGAGATTGGGCGCCGGCACCACATAGGTATCGGTGGAGGTGCCTTCCCGCTCCAGTTTCGTAAAGTTGCTCCCAAGCACCACGCGGTCGCGGTATTTATCAAGGGCGGCCCGGAAGGCTTCGTCGCCATCCCGCGGCGTGGGAAACAACAAATCCATGGCCACGACTTTCGCACCGGAATCGAAAAGCCGGTCGAGGATCATTGGATAGACTGCGTGGGGCCAGGGCCAGCCCTTCTGCATCAATTGCAATGCGGGTGTGGCCTGAATCACGGCAGGATCGATTTGCGACACCGAGGTCGAGTTATCGTCGATTGCGAGAAAAATAAGTCTCGGGTCGCACGGCGCCTTTCTCCCCTTGCTCAGCATGGAATCCTCAAAATAAAGCTCTCCTTTATACAACGGCGCCTTTTGATGCCCGTATTGAAAAAGATAAAAGACCGCCACGAGCAACGTGCAGATCGCGCAGATGATAATCGGCGATTTGCGATTCTGGCGGCGGAACGCGGACATTGCGCAGAGACTACCGCAATCCAGCCGCCGCGTGTCAATGCATTGATGCGCGTTCCGCCGCGATGCGCGGCAGGAGGCGCAAGCAGTAAATTAGCGGGAGCGCACCGAAAATCCCGAACGAACAATCGACCAGCCGCCAGTAAAACGGGATCTCCCGCAGAGGCCCGCAGATCAGCGCCAGCGGCAGCACGCCCGCGCAGGCGATGAGGCCGGCCTGGAGCACCCATTTGTTTGCAAGCGGATTGAGCAACGGCCCGATGAAGAAAATCGCGATCACGATGTGGCCGAACGCCAGCCAGTCCGTCCCGTAAGCCAGCCACGGGTAACACGCATACTCATCCTCAAGCCCGAAGCGCACCGTGAGTATCCAGCGATCCAAACCGCTGAAACCGTTCGCGGAAGTCGCGTTTCCCACGCCGAGGACGTCCGCCAAAATACCCAACTCCGCGCGCAGCGGAAACGCCGTGACGCCGCTGACAACCAGCCCCGCGATGAACAGCGCCAGCACGATCCGGAAACGCGTGAGCGGGGATGCGAGTTTCATGGCCGCAACCGGTGTCACCTTCCGCCGTATTTCGTCTGCACGGAGTACAGCGACGTGCGCGCGGTGATAAACAATGTTTTCCCATCCTTCCCGCCGAAGACGATGCTTGCGGGGCGCTCGGGGACTTCAATGGTATCGATTTTCTTCCCGGTCTTGTCGTAAACGAAAATGTTCCCCGCCGCGATGTAGACGTTCCCT
>DASZPK010000638.1:0-9120 GCA_035550335.1 Chthoniobacteraceae bacterium
AGCCGGAAAGATCTATGAGGTCCGCGAAGTAAATGATCCGGTGGCCGCCACGCGGGTCGCCCGGGAATTTCGCCCGGATGCGGTGCTGCTGGATGTGGATATGCCGCTTCTCGATGGCGGGGATGTTCGGTCGCTCTTCAAAGAGGACCCCGAGCTGGCAAAAATTCCTGTGCTGTTTGTTACGGCATCGATCCTCCAGGAGGAAGTGGAGTCATTCAACGGCCGCATAGCGGGCGAGGTCTTCATCGCAAAACCGGTCACCATCGATACGCTCAAGCAAAGCATTGAAGAGAGCATCGAGGCAGCCGGGAGCGGTGTCAGTCTTTAGTATTGGCACTTTTTAGGTTCGCTCCCCCGGCTTGGTGTAATACGGAGTGCCGGCGCCGTGGCCGTCCTCATCAGAGAGGGCTCGATTATTCTTGCATTTTGTCTCCCGAGCATCAAAGGGCGGGGGGATGAGTTCCAATAAGGCCAAAAAGTCGGGGAAGGTGGGGCGGGGGGACTTGATCGCCGGTATTCGCGCGGCGGTGGTGGCAAGCGGGGGAGAAACAATATCGCTCAAAAAATTTGTTGCAGCGTCGAGGTTTACCGAGGGGGATGTGCTCAGGAATTTTTCACGATGGAACGAAGCGCTGGAGGCGGCGGGGATTGGGGTGGTGCGTGTCCGGCGCGTGGATGATGAGATTCTGCTGGCTGATTGGGGGAAGACGGCGCGCAAGCTGGGGCATCCCCCAGCCCGCTCGGAATATGCGTCTTTTGGCGGGTTTCACGTAAGGACTGTGAAGCTTCGATTCGGCGGGCCGTGGGTGAATGTGGTCGCCGCATTCCGGAATTTCGCGATGAAGAGGCATGAATGGGCGGATGTGCTCGCGATGCTTCCCGAACATGGGAGGGAAGGAGACGTGAGAAAAAGGGCAGCAGTGGCAAGGCGCGGTACGCGCCCCGAGCGAGAGGCAAAAAAACTTGCGCGCATGGGAGACCTGCAAATCAGCGGCGATCCGCTTTATTGCGAGGGAATCAGTCACGCGCCCGTGAATGAGGCAGGTGTGATGATGCTCTTTGGGGCGATGGCGGCGAAGCTGGGGTTCATGGTGGAATCGGTGCGCAGCACCTTTCCCGATTGCCAGGCGAAGCGGCGGATCGGGCCGGATGCGTGGCTGACTTTGCGGATTGAGTTTGAATATAAGAGCCGCAACTTTCGCGACCATGGGCATCCGCCGGATGAGTGCGACATGATCGTGTGCTGGGTGCACAACTGGCCGGATTGCCCGCCGGGATTGAAGGTGTTGGCGCTGAGCGAGGAACTGGCACGGTTGCGGCGGGAGAGCTTGATGCTGGCGTTTTAGGAAAGTGGAAAGTGAAGGTGGAAAGTGAAGGTGGAAAGTGGAATGGCTGCGGCGCTCGCGAAGTCCACGCGCGGGGCGGATGACTGGTTCCGATGAATCGAGTTGAGCGCTGCGCGATAACTCCCGCTCTTTCGTCCCTGACGGGACTTTGTTGTTTTGCGATGTTTAACAGGCAGTGAACTGCCTGCCTATTGTCGGTCGTCCCTACGGGACTGCAGAGAGAGAGCTTGATGCTAGCGTTTTGAGAAGTGAAAGTGGAAAGTGGAATGGCACTGGTCTCTTATACTCATCCTTCTTTGGCCACATCCCTTCCGCTTTCCTCCCAGATCGCCATGATTCCATCCCACTTGGCGCGGTTCTCCTTTCCTTGCAGGTAGGTCAGCAGGTGGCAACAGCCATTTTTAGTCCTGAGGTACAGCACCCGGCTCGACGTGGGAAATCCGCCCGTGATGCCCGGCTCAACGGATTCGACATCGCTCCAGCGCAGCGATTGAATGCTTGTTTTCCACCAAAGGCGGTATTTTGAAATCGTAACTCCATCGCGCCCAAACCGGTAATCCGTGTGTTCCATCGCATGTTTTAAAAGCAATGCCGCCATGAATGCGGCGATTGCGATGAAACCCGCCAGTGCGCTCATACCGATAAACCAGTCACGCAGCGGCGTCATTCCAGTGTACAAAAATCCTGTCGCGATCTTTGTCATTACCCATACAAGCAGGCCCAAGGGAGCCATCGCCATTGCGCCGGCCACGAGATGGTCCGATTTGCCCGGATATCTTAGTAACAGCGAATCTTGCATGATGAAACAGCAGGGAAGGTTGGTTCCACGAATTGGTGTTTTACATCTTTTGTCTAAGTGCCCGAGAATAGACTACTTCTCTTTCGATTTCAAATGACGGCGGCGCCGCTTTGTCCCAGCGTGAAAAGGCGATCGACGGACATCCCTTCCAGCGATGACACGCGTTTGATGCCGGCGGGGAAATCGAAGAGGCTCGTCATGGTGTTCGGCACGCCGATGCAGGCGATGCCGGCGCGGAGGGCGGCGGTGGCGCCGTTGGGCGAATCCTCGATGGCCACGGCTTCGGCGGCGGCGATTTTTAATTCGGCCAGGACGTGATCGTAAACGTCGGTGGCGGGTTTGGGGCGGCGGGGCGGGTCGGCGCAGACGATGAGGTCCACGTATTGGCGCAGGCCGAGGCGTTGCAGGTGGGATTCGACCCAATCGGTGGTGGAGCTCGAGGCCACGGCGCAACGGAGGCCGCGCGCTTTCACCTCGGCCATGAGATTACTAACGCCGGGGAGGATTTCATTCGCGACGACGAGTTCCAGGTGGTAGTTGCGGCGCTCGGTGTCGAGGGTGGCCCAATCGAGCTTGCGGCCGATGCGCTGCTCGAGGGTGCCGCGCGGGTCGAAGACGGAGTAGTCGGTGCCGATGGCGGCGGAATATTCCTCGATGGTGAGTTGCTGGCCGTGCTGCTCGTAGGTGCGCGACCAGGCTTTGTAGATGGGGGTCTCGGTGTCGAGGATGGTGCCGTCGAAATCAAAAATTACCGCGCGTATCATTGCGGGGAATATGTCCACAGATTTCGCAGATTGACACAGATTTTTTGCGATGGTTTGCCCAACTCGCGAAGCACGCGCCAACGGAGAATGTTGTAGAGTCCGCTGTCCTCAGCGGAGGCGTTGGGCGCCGCCACGAAGATTTGTATCGGTGCGCCATTCCTGCGGTGAGGACCCATTCGGCAAGCTCAGGGCAGGCTTTGCACGCTACAACAGCTCGCGGACGAATATTTTTTTCATTTCGATGAAAGAATGCGCGGGGTGGGGCCGTATTTTACCTATGAAGACATTACGGCATCTCGTCGCGGCGATCATCGGCAATATCTCCTGGCAGCCGCCCGGTTGGGTTTTTGCGAGCGGGCGCGTGGCGCGACGACACCGGATGGCGATCGCTTGCGCGGCGTTGCTGCTCGGGGTGGGCACGCTGGGGGCGCGGCGCGGTTACGATTGGTATGCGCATCGGCCGAAGAGGGTGAAGGTGGCGGCCGCACATCCTGCGCCTGCTGCGACGAAGACGCCCGCGGCTGTAGCGGCCAAAACGCCCGCGCCCGCGGCCACGCCGAACATCGCGGTTTACACTCCGACGCCGGGGCCGACGCCTTACGTCTCGTTCAGCGTTTTCGTGAGCGCGATCCAGGCCACCGCGCCGGGGCAGGTGCTGCAACCGTCGCCGCTGAATATTACGTTCGGCGGTCCGGTCGCGCCGGTGGATCATGTGGGGAAGACGGTCGATTCTGGCATCCACATGGACCCGCCAGTCGAGGGGACATGGGCGTGGAGCGGATGGAACAGCGACCGCAATCTCACGTTCACGCCGAAGAACGACTGGCCGCCGGACAAGACGCTCACGATCTGGTTCGACAAGGGCGTTTTCACGCCGAACACGTGGCTGGATCATTATTGGGTGTACGTTCGCACGCCTCCATTCTCGGCGAATGTCACGAAATTCGAGTTTTACCAGAACCCGGATGACCCGACTGTAAAACAAGCGGTGGCGACGATTGAGTTCTCGCAGCCGGTGACGCCGGGCATGCTCGAGAAACATCTCTCGCTGTCCATGACGGCGGGGTCGCCGGTGTTCAACACGAATGCGGCACCGTTCAAAATCAAGTACGACATGCATGATCGCGTGGCGTATCTCACGAGCGCGCCGCTCACGCTGCCGGAGCACGAGGACGTGATGAAGCTCGTGATCGACGGCCGCCTGCCCGATGCGACCGGGGACGCCGTTCTCGGCAGGAGCGAGGAGCGCAACGTGACGATCCCGGATGTTTACAGCGGCTTCCGGATCGAGTCGGCGGAGGGGCAGGTGATCCATGCGGGCGAGGGGGATTCGCAGCAGGTGTTGTTTGTGAGCACCAGTTCCGCGATCAAGTCGGAGGACCTGGCGAAATCGCTCGAGGTGTGGCTCCTTCCGAAAAAGGCGGAGGCCACGGGGAAAACAGACGGTAACGATGCGAAAACAGACGAGGGCGACGACCGCGAGGACCCGCAGGTCGCGGCGGAGCGCACTTACAATCGTTATGCGTACGGCGGCCGCGGCCACCGCTGGGATGATGATGACGAGGACGACGATTCGGACAGCGATTCGGAGGAGGACAGCACCAACACCGAGAACCAGGCGGACATTCAAGCCCCGCAGCAATATACCAGCGCGGGCGATGTGGACGACGCGGTGTTGAAGGCGGCGAAGCCGGTGAAGTTCACGGTGATTCCCGCGGAGGATGAATTCAGCAAGCAACATACGTTCAAGATTGCGGTGAACACGGACGGCACGCTCTACGTGCGCATCCGCAAGGGCGTGAAGGCGCTGGGGGATTTCAAGCTCGGCCAGGATTTTGAGACGGTACTCCCCGTGCCGCAATCCCCGCGCGAGATCGCGATCCAGGGCGACGGCGGCGTGCTGGCGCTCAACGGCGAGCGCAAGGTCTCGGTCGAATCGCGCGGCGTGGAGCAGATCGAATACGAAATCGCGCGCATCCCCGCCGACAACATCAACCATCTTGTGAGCCAGACGCGGGGTTCGTTTGAAGACCCGACTTTCATCAACAGGAGTTTCGACGAGACGAACATCGCCCGCATCGCGCTCGAAAAACAGGCGATCGACATGAAGGACAAATACACTTCGAATTATTCGACGTTCGATTTCTCGAAGCACCTCGGGCCGGTGCAGGATGCGGGAGCCCCGGTGGAGGGATTGTTCCTGCTCCACGCGCGCGCGGTGGACCCGAAGACGAAGAAATACATCCGCGGCGTGGATTCGCGGCGGTTCATTCTCGTCACCGACATCGGGATGCTGGTGAAGGCGAATGGCGACGGCTCGCGCGATGTGTTCGTGGAGTCGATCAAATCGCGCGCGCCGCTGGCTGGAGTGCGCGTGGATGTGCTGGCGCGCAACGGCGTGCCCGCGCTCACGGCGATTTCGGACACGGCGGGCCACGTTTCATTCCCCGCGCTCGGCAAGCCGTCGAAAGAACGCGAGCCCGTGGCGATTGTTGGATGGCTTGGGAATGATGTCAGTTTTATTCCGTATGATCGCGATGACAGGATGATCGATTTCTCGCGGTTCGACGTGGGGGGCGACCAGAGCGTGACGCCGAATGATCTCGATGCATTCGTGTTTACGGAGCGCGGCGTTTACCGGCCGGGCGAGGAAATTCATGCGGCGTTTAGCGTCAAGCAGCACAATTGGGGGACGGTTCCCGCGGGCATCCCGGTGGAGACGGAAGTGGTGGATGCCCGCGGGACTACCGCGCAGGTGAAGAAGATCGCGCTGCCGGAGGGGGGCGTGGCGGAGTTTAGTTACCAGACGGCGTATGAATCGCCGACGGGGGATTACACATTCAACGTTTACCTCGAGCATAATGGGAAGCGGGGGACGCTCATTGGATCGACGACGGCGCTCATCAAGGAGTTTCTGCCCGACCGGATGAAGATCGAGTCGCATCTCTCGGTGGCGCCGGGGCGCGGGTGGATGCTGCCGCAGGATGTGGAGGCGGAGGTGACGCTGCGCAATCTCTACGGGACGCCGGCGAGCGACCGGCGGGTGGTGTCGAAGATCACGCTCGACCCGACGGGTTTTGAGTTCAATGCGTATCCGGAATACACGTTTTACGACCGTTTGCTGGAGGCGAACCAGGACACGAAATGGCAGTCGCTCGATCTCGGCGAGCAGAAGACGGATGAAAACGGCGCGGCGAAGGTGGATCTCGATTTGGGGCGGTTTTGCAATGCGACGTATCGCGTGAATTTTTACGCGGAAGGGTTTGAGGCGGAGGGGGGGCGGAGCGTGACGGCGTCGAGTTCGGCGCTCGTGTCGCCGCTGGCGTATGTGGTTGGGTGGAAGGCGGATGGGGACCTCGGTTATCTCAAGGCGAAGAGCGAGCATTCGATCCAATTGATTGCGATCAACAACACGCTAAAAAAAATCGCGGTCAAGGACCTGGAGTTGAGCGTCGTCGAGAAGCGTTATGTCTCGGTGCTGCGGAAGCAGGAGGGCGGGGATTACGAGTACGAATCCGTGCCGAAGGAGACGACCGTGAGCACGCAGGACGTGGCGATTTCGGCGGAGGGGTTGAATTACAAGCTGCCGACGGACAAGGCGGGGGATTACATCGTCGTGGTGCGCGAGAAGGAGACGAAGAATTGCGTGAGCAAGTGCGAGTTCAATGTGGCGGGCGAGGGGGATGTGGCCGGTTCGCTCGACCAGAATGCGGACCTCGTGGTGAAGCTCGACCGCAAGCAATATAACGCGGGGGACGACGTCGAGGTGAACATCACCGCGCCTTACACGGGGTGCGGGCTGATCACGATCGAGCGGGAGAAGGTTTATGCATGGCAGTGGTTCAAGGCGGATACGACGAGCACGGTGCAACATGTCCGCATTCCGAAGGATTTTGACGGGACGGGTTACATCAATGTCTCGTATATCCGTTCGCTTGACTCGAAGGAGATCTACATGAGCCCGCTGAGCTACGGCGTCGCGCCGTTCACGGCGAACAAGGAGAAGCGGGCGCTCAAGATCGCCCTGGATTGCACGAAGCAGGCGAAGCCGGGGGAGCCGTTGTTTATCAGTTATAAAACAAACAAGCCGGGGAAGATCGTGGTGTTCGCGGTGGACGAGGGGATTTTGCAGGTCACGGGTTACGAGACGCCCGACCCGCTGGCGTATTATTTCCGGAAGCAGGCGCTGTGCGTGCAGACTTCGCAGATCGTCGATTTGATCATGCCGGAGTATTCGAAGCTCAAGGCCGCGGCGTTTGGCGGTGACGGCGAGGCGAAGCACCTCAACCCGTTCAAGCGCGTGACGGACAAGCCGGTGGTGTTCTGGTCGGGGGTGCTCGATTCGGATACGACGGAGCGGCGCGTGTGTTACAATGTGCCCGATTATTTCAACGGGACGCTCAAGGTGATGGCGGTGGCGATGGCGCCGGACGCGGTCGGGTCGGTGAGCCAGAACACGCTGGTGCGCGGGCCGTTCGTGATTACGCCGGGAGTGCCGACGCTCGCCGCGCCCGGCGACGAGTTCGAGGTGGGTGTGACGGTGGCGAACAACGTGTCCGGCTCGGGGGAGAATGCGGCGGTGACGTTGACGGCCGATCCTTCGGAGCATCTGGAGATCGTGCATGCGCCGGACGAGCCGATGATCATTCCCGAGGGGAAGGAATTGAGCGCGGTGTTCACGGTGCGCGCGAAGGAGAAACTCGGCTCGGCCAGCCTCACGTTCAAGGCGGAGACGGGCGGGCAGACCTCGTCGTTGCGCTCAACGCTCAGCGTGCGGCCGGCGGTGCCGCGCACGACGGAGGTGCGGGGCGGGACGTTCCTGGGGGACGGCGCGATCGTGCCGGTGTCGAACAATCTCATGCCGGAGTTCCGCGAGTTGCAGACGGTCGTGTCGCCGACGCCGATGGGGATGGCGCACGGGCTGGACTCCTACCTGCATAATTACCCGAACGGCTGCTCGGAGCAGATCACGAGCGGGGCGTTCTGCCGGCTCATCATTGCGGACAATGGCGATTTCGAATTGTCGCGGCAGGAATTGTTTAAACAAATGGAATATACGTTTGCCGTGGAGCGTCGCAGGCAGAACGACCAGGGCGGGTTCGGGCTCTGGGGGCCTGTGCAGACGCCGGAGATCGATTTTATCACGACTTACGTGATGGATTTTCTCATCGAGGCGAAGGCCTCGGGGTTCATGCCGCCGGCGGACGAATTCCAAGGCGGACTGCGTTACCTGCGGAAGATGGCGGACGCGCAGCCGCAGGATGCCGAGCAGGCGCGCACGGTTGCGTATGCGATCTATCTGCTCACGCGGGAGCAGGTCATCACGACCAACCAGATCCTCAACCTCGAGGATTACCTCAACAAGAACGAGGCTGGTTACTGGCAGGATGATCTCACGGGGGTGTATCTCGCCGGATCGCTCGCGATGCTGAAAAAAGACGCGGAGGGGCAGAAGATCATCGCGGGTTATCACATGGGCGAGTATCGCCGGGGAGGGTGGATTCATTTTTATGATACGCTCGGCGCGGATTCGCAGTATGTGACCATCGTCTCGCGGCATTTTCCGAATATGCTGAAAGACATCACGCCGCAGGATTTCGCGGCGATTTCCGATACGATCAATCGCGGGTGGTTCAGCACGCTGGGCGCTGCCTACGCAACGATGGCGCTGAAAAGCTACACGCAGCACATGACCACGAATCCGCCGGCGCTGACGGTGACCGAGATCGGGAAGGACAACCATGAGACGCAGCTCGTGATGGAAGGGAAGACGAACAAGCACGGCGAATTTTCGCCGGATGCCACGTCGCTCCGGATCACCACGGCGTCGACAGTGGGCGGGATGGGCGAGTTTTACCAGGTGATTGAGACGGGCTACCGCAAGGATCTGCCGGCGAAACCGGAGGCGAACGGGCTGGAGGTGCATCGTGAATTTTTGGATGACCAAGGGAACGTCACGCACACGGCGGTGCTGGGCAAGCCGGTGAAGGTGCGGCTCACGGTGCGTGCGATCGGCAAGGAGGCGGTGACCAATGTGGCGATCGACGACCTGCTGCCGGGCGGGTTCGAGGTGGTGGATTCCACGCTGAAGCCGGGGGTCGGCAGCGCGGGGTGCGATTACGTGGATGTGCGTGAGGACCGCGCGGTGTTTTTCACGACGGTCGGGATCGATGCCATGACGATCGAATACGAGATCAAGCCGTGCAACCGC
>DASZPK010000639.1:0-3998 GCA_035550335.1 Chthoniobacteraceae bacterium
TCCGCCACCCTCCGCGTCGCCTCCCTCCCTTCGTCCCCCGAATCATCCGACACCACCACCTCCCAAGGCTGCTCCCCCTGCGCGCGCAAGCTCTGCAGGCACCGCCGCAGCGATTCCGCCCGGTCCCGCGTCACCAACGCCACGCTGATTCGTTCATTCACGAAAAAAATAAACCAAATCCCCGCCCCCTTGTAACTCCCAATCCACCTGCCAAATATCGCGCTTTCACTCTCAACCGGTAGGGTCGGACCTCCGGGCCGACCGCCGCGCGTGGATGACACGTACTATCTAAAGCCACGGCGTAGGCGGATTTTGTTTGACTACTCCCACCCGCAAAATCAGCATTCCCCAAACACAAGGAGGCACCCCCCATGATTTGCGCATCCCCTCGAGTCTTGCACAAAATCGCCCTGCTTCTGGCCTTATTCTTCGTCTTCCCGCTGGCCGCAAAAGCTCAACAGCAACTCACCATCGTAAAGGCTGTTTATGCCGGCGGAAATGTCCAGCACGATGTCACATCCGTTGTCGCGGGACAGATACAAAACGGCCGGCTCAAAATTCACGTCAATAACCACGCCTTTGGCGGCGACGTGAATCCCGGGACGAAAAAAACCCTCACGGTCGATTACCGCACCGCCGACGGCGAATTTACGGTCACAGCCAATGAAGGCAAAGACCTGGAAATCCCAAGCCCCACAGCCACGCGCGTAACCCAGACCGCGCAACCCGCTCCGCAAGCGCCGCAACAACCGCAACTCACCATCGTAAAGGCCGATTACTTCGCCGGCGATGCTCACAGCGACCTGACGTCCCTTCTCACGGCAAATATACAAGACGGCGCCCGCATTCAAATGCACGTCAGCAACCGCGCCTTGGGCGTCGACCCGAATTTTGGACCTCAAATAGTCAAAACCCTCACCGTCGATTACAAGACCCCCGACGGCGAATTTACTCTCACCGCGAGGGAAGGCGACACCTTGAAAATTCCAAACCCAAAAGCCACGCGCGTAACCCAGACCGCACAACCTGCACAACCCGCCCCGCAAGCTCCGCGGCAACCTCCCGTCACTGCGTCGAATCAAACCCCTCCATCCTCCAATGCGCAACAGCCACTCACCATCGTAAAAGCTGTTTACGCATCCGGGGATGTCCAGCGCGATGTCACCTCCCTTATCACGGGAATGATCCGGGGCGGCCAGATTATAACCGACGTCAACAACGATAAGCTCGGCGGAGACCCGAACCCCGGAAAATCAAAAATCCTGACCGTCGATTACCGGACCGCCGCAGGCGAATTCACTCTTACGGCCACGGAAGGCCAAACCCTGGTAATCCCAAATCCAAAAGCCACTCCCGTCAGCCAACGCGCGCAATCCGCTGCGCCAACTCCGTAGTACCCGCCACCCAACTCAAGCCCCGGAGGGGCGTCGGAACTCGAGTCTTGGAGAGGCAAGGGGCGAGGGCTGCAAACTTAAAGCTTTTCCGCACCCCTTTCCGTCCCCCGCAAATCATTTGAGTTGATCCGCCCGACGGGCAGCAACATCATGGTGACCGTCAAACAGCGGTCCCGAAATTTCGCGCGCTCGCGAAAGATTGTCATCCTGAGCGAAGCGCAGCGAAGTCGAAGGACCTCCCAGTAGCAAACCGCGCCCACCCCCATCCGTTCCGCCAATCCCATGAACACCCCGAAAATCCCCGCCCCCATAAAAACACTCGCCCTCCTTTTGGTCGGCGTAACCATCGCCACTCATTACCTATTCGCCGGAACCGTCGAAGGCGTCGAATCCTCCTCCGCCGCAAAATTCAAGCCCCTCACACCCATGACCTTCGGCGCGGACGATAACTCCGCGCTCCCCTCCATCACCATAAACCCCGCCGTAACTTACCAGACCATCATCGGCTTCGGCGGCGCCTTCACCGAATCCTCCGCCGCCGTCCTCAACCAAATCCCAAAAGCCAAACGCACCGAAGTCCTCAGCGCCTATTTCAGCCCCACCAATGGCGCAGGTTACACCCTCTGCCGCGTGCCCATCGGCAGTTGCGATTTCGCGCTAAGTTCCTATTCCTACGATGAAACCCCCGGCGACAAATCGCTGGCTAACTTCAGCATCGCCCACGACAAAGCCGCCCTCATCCCGATGATCAAGGACGCCGCCGCCATCCCCGGCGCGAAGTTCCAGCTCCTCGCCTCCCCATGGACCCCGCCCAGTTGGATGACCACCAAAGGCCGCCTCGTCGCAAACCAAAACCACCTCAATAAAGCCTTCTACAACACTTACGCCGACTATCTCGTGAGATATGTCAAAGCCTACGCCGCCGAGGGCCTCCCCATCACTTACATGACCGTCCAAAACGAATCATGGAACGACTCCGGCGCATGGGAAACCACTCAATTCCAGCCCGCCGAGACCGCCGCCTTCGTGAAAGTCCTCGGCCCAGCCTTCGCGAGTAATAACATCCAGTCGAAAATCATGATCTACGATCATAACAAAGGCCTGAACGACAAAGGCGAGAACCAGATCAAATACTACGTCGACCACGTCTACAGCGACGCCGACGCCCGCAAATACATCTGGGGCGTCGGCTTCCACTGGTATGGCGCCACGCAGACCGACCCCTTCACCGACATGAAAGTCACCCACGAAGCCTACCCCGAGCAGCACCTCATCCACACCGAGGCATGCGCCGAAGGCGGCCCCCACCCCGGCGATTACGCCGTCGGCGAGCACTACGGCCACGACATCCTCGGTTGTTTAAACAACTGGACCGAAGGCTGGATCGATTGGAACCTCGTCCTCGACACCACCGGCGGCCCCAACCACGCCCATAACCTCTGCTCCGCCCCTATCCTCGCCGACACCTCCAGCGGCAACCTGACTTACAACCCCTCCTATTACTACATGGCCCATTTCAGCCGCTACTTCCGTCCCGGTGCCGTCATCATCAGCACCGCCACCACCGACCCCGCCCTCGAAGCCGTCGCCTGCAAAAACCCCGACGGCAAATTCGCCCTCGTCGTCCTCAACCGCACCGAAAAACCCATCGACTTCAAAATCAAAAACGCCGGCCAGATGGTAAAACCCACAATCACCCCCCACTCAATCATGACCCTCTTGTTTTAGTCATAAAAAAATAGCGTAACCGAATTTGAACTTAGCGCCGCTGGCATACTCCGGGGAGCGCACCCGGCCCGGGTGCCGTTTGCGGCGGCTCGCCGCAAACACGCGCAGGACGATGCGGTCCAACTGCGTATCGCCACAGATTGAGCCTCTGCTCATCCCCCCGCGCCCTTTTGCCTTTGATCGCCGCGCCGCGCTGTTACACTCCCGTTAGCATCCCGTTTTTATGAGGCAATTTTTCATGGCGCGTGTTTTGTTCGCGGCGACGCTCTTCATCACCTCGGGCGCACCCCGCGCCCGCGCGGATGGCCCGGCCCAGGCCCAGCAATGGCTCGACGCCTCGACTGTCAGGGCGAAGCAAGGGCATTTCATCGCCATCGCGCAGGTGCTCGCAAATGGATCCGATCCCGGCTTCCGCTACGACAGCTTCCCCGGTGTCGAGCGTATCATTGCGCCGGATGGCAAAGTCTTCACCCGCGCGCAGGGCAAGCCGTGGATGGAATCGGCCGACTGGGGAAAAACCGGCGCGCCTGCGGATGAAAAACGCGCCGCCGACCTCGACGCCTTGGTGGAGCTGGCTCACCGCCCGTTCCAGCCCGTGGCTCCCGACCCCGTCGAAGGCGCCGCGAGGTGGCGGCAGGCGGATCCCGGCGGCAATACATTCGATCTCACCCGCGAGAAACCGTCGCGCTCGCCGGCGCATCCTTACCCGCATTTCGAGTTCCACGAGAACCCCGACGAAAGCGCGGAAATTTTCCTGCGGCTCGTGGATGCCTTCTGGCGATGGAACGGCGCGACCGCCCACGTGTACGTCTTTTATTTCTACCCGCAGGGCGAAAAGTCGCCTCCCGTCCAGCCCGCGCCCGAGGACCAGCTTGC
>DASZPK010000640.1:0-3248 GCA_035550335.1 Chthoniobacteraceae bacterium
CCACGCCCCGTGTTCCTTCATGAAGGCGCGGAATTTTTTTGCGCGCGACGAATTGCGCTTGATGTCGCGCGCACAGAAATTGTCGAACGCCTTCTCCAGCAGCGCCCGCTTGAGCGCCTTCACCCCGGCATATTTCACGGGGCCGGTCCGCAGCGTGTGGAGCGCGGCCTTGCCGGTGATGGCGGCGTAATCCTCCTCCGGCAGGTCCTTGATGGCAGCCGGCGAGACATGGATGGTGGTCGGGTCGATCGCGATGGAACTGATCGCGTTGTAGGGGCTGTTGTCGTTCCCCGTCTCGTTGATCGGCAGCAACTGCACCAGCTCGAACCCGATGTCCGCAGCCCAGTCGACAAACTGCCGCAGGCCCGCCACGTCGCCGATGCCAAGGTCGTCTTCCGAGCGGAGCGCAAACAGCGGCGAGAGCAGGCCGGCGATCGGTTTATCGGGCGATAAATTCATGAAGCGCGAGATTTAAGAACGAAAGGTGCGGTCATGGAAAGAAAACAAAGAAGGCCCTCCAATCTGGACCTTTTTTTTCCTCACAATTCGTTGAAGTTCGGGAACTGCCGGATGGTCGGGTCATGCCGTACCGGCTGGAGATAGCCGAGGGCTACCTTGAAAATCGGATTCACGAGCGAATTGGTGTGCCGGGCGTAAAGGTCGAGCGGATCGAGTGTCATTTTGAGATGGAGCTTCGGGTCGTAATTGAGCTGGCCGGTGACGTAGTGCTTCAGCCCCTGGTCCACCGCCCATTGGAACAGGTCGCGGATCGTGACGTAATAAAGCTGCAAGTCGAACGAGATCGAATAATCGAACCCGATGTTCAGATGATACATCGTCCCCTCATGGATGAGGCAGAGCGCGAACGCCGCGATTTTCCCGTCCACGCGCCAGACGAAATAGCGGGCTACATCGGGCATCTCCCTGCCGAGCATGGCAAAAAATTCCGGCGTGAGCCGCTCGAAGCGCATCTTCGAGCGCTCGTGCGTCTGGCGGTAGAGCTCGTAAAGCTCGCCCGTGATCGGCGTCACATCCGTGAGCACCTCGAACGGAATGGGCGCCTTTTTGTTCAGCTTGATGTATTTGTAGCGCAGCTTGCGCCCGAGGATGCCCTTCATGTACGCCTCGAAGCTCGCGAAATTGAAATCCAGTTTGCACGCCGGCATGCTCGGCACACGGCGGTAGCCGTGCTTCTCCAGTGGCGCAAGCGCCTCGCGGTAAACCGCGGGGAAATCCTTGAACAAAATCGACGACGCCCGTGTTTTTTTCGCGTAAATCTTCAGCGCCTCCGCCAGCGCCTCCACAAACCAGGCATCGCGGCAATCGAGCGCGCCATCGCCCGCGGAACATCCGACCATGAGCATCCGCATCCGGAGCCACCCCGGCAGGAATTTCCGCGGCCACGTGAGCGCCGCGTGCAACCCGCGCGGCAGCCCCTCGAGGATGTCCTGGTTCACGAAAAAGACCGGCTGCACGGCGGTTTTCCCGGTGCGCTTGTCTTGCAAAACAATGTAGCGATGCTCAAACTGCCCCGTGAGCGCCCTTGCGGCGACATCGGCATACCGGAAATCCTTCGCCTGGCCCGCGAACACGCCCGCCCTTGTTTCCGCGGGAATGTCCGTAGCGGAATCCACCACGCGCACTGTGGCATGCGGGATCTCGAAACGGATCCCTTCGCTTTTCCGCCGCTCCACAGCAGCAATCACTCCCGCTCGGGTGCGGCGTTGCGCGGGTTCGGCATGGGTCTGGACACTGGGACTCATAGCGGCAAGAGGCCTAAAATAAGTGGACGCGGGGGAAATGCAAAACGAATTACACCTCCTTTCCGCCTTTGAATTTCCCCTTTTGCCGCTTATAAAATGACGGTGCGCAAGGTCTTGGACCCCAGTTTTCCGTCCAATTCCCCTGACACATGAAAACATTTCCCCTCCTGCTGGCCACATTCTCCGCTGCTTTTTCCATAACCGCCATGGCAGCGGACGACGGCCTCCCGGTTCCACCCATGCAGGGCAAGCCGTGGACGCCACCGGAGACGAAGCTCTCGTCCGTGATGGTGAATTCCATCAAGGAGCTTTTCGACCAGGGGATGGCCGACCCGCGCGGGTGCGAATACCGTGAGGTGGAAATCGACCCATGGGGCAACGGCACGCAGAAGCTCAAGGTCCACGCCTGGGTGCTTCCGGGCGATGGAAAAACCCGTTACGCGGTGGGCTGGAACGGCCGCGTGAACGAGGTGGCCAGTGTGGGCGACCTCGTGGATTTGCGGAAGGATTTTAACGCGGATACGCACGGCCTTGGGGGATTCGGCATCGACCCGCGCTGGCCGGTGCATGATTTCCTCATTCTACCGCAGCAGCGCGCGACGCCGGTTAAAGTCGCCCTGCTCCTGCGCTTGGGCGAAGCCGACCTTGCCGAGGGCGTCTGGAACGAGGGCTACAAGGGCAACGGCAACATGCTTGCCAACGATCCCTATTCCGAGATGGCGCGGGAATGGCTGGACGCTTGGTACAATGCCGCCATTGCGGCGCACCTCCAAGGGCGGGACCCCCTCGCCCTTTCGATGTTCCGCGCGCTCGTGCCGCTGAAAAAATCTGTGCTGGCCGCAAGCGACGCACACGGCGTCACCGGATTGCAGCCCGGCCAGCATTACCTCGACAGCTTGTACCAGCTCGACGACCTCGCAGCGGACCAGGAGCGCCGCGCCGGGGAACCGCAGCACACGCCTGCTCTCCAAGCCAATCTACCCGAGGGCCCCGGGCGCATTGCCGCCCTTATCCGCGACCTTGAGCTCGTCCACGGCGAGCAGTTCATGAACCCGGGCGAAACGCAATTGACCGTCGATCCCATCGTCCAGGCGCTCATCAAGGAAGGCGAGCCCGCCGTCGAGCCGCTCATCGCGTGCCTCGACGAAGACCCGCCGCGCATGACGCACACCATGTTTACACGAGGCATGGCCGGCAGCGGCCCCGTGGAATATACTTACGAACCGGCCTACGTGATTCTCACCGCCATCCTGAAAGTCACGATCACCGTGCCGGAACCGCAGGGGACCGATCCACACCGGCTGCCGCTCGAAATCCGCAAGGCGCTCGCCGCGAAATTCCGCGACTATTGGGCAGCGAACAAAAACATCTCCGCGGCGGAGCGTTGGTTTGCGACCTTGCAGAACGATAACGCCACGCCCGCCGAGTGGCTCCAGGCGGCGGAAAACATCACGCAGCCCGTCACGGTGATGTCGATGGGGCCGA
>DASZPK010000641.1:0-2497 GCA_035550335.1 Chthoniobacteraceae bacterium
TCTCGGGAAAATTACGGTCGAGCAGGATCGCGATGGAATAAGCCTCCTCTCCAGTGCAGCAACCCGCGCTCCAGATCCGCAGCCTGTGCCCGGTTTCCCTCCGTCGTGCGATAAGTTCCGGCAGCACCGTTTCGGAGAGGACCTCGAAACTGCGATATTCGCGGAAGAAATAGGTTTCGCCCACGGTGAACTCGCTGGCGAGCGTCTCCACTTGCGAACGCGTGAGCGGGGCGGCAAGAATCCACGTGGCATACTCCGCCACGCTCCACCGCCCGCCTTCCGCAAGCGCCGCAGAGCGGATGCCGCGCTCGAGATCGCGCCAGCGTTCCCTCGGGAAATCCAAGCCCATGCGCGCCGCGACAAATTCGCTCAACCGCGAAAGCAATTCGTCGGATAAATGTTCGGGCGTTTGGGTCATTGGGCGGGGCGTTCAGTGTGATGCCATGGCTTCCTCCAGCGCGGTCTCCTCCTCGATGGAGAGAAAGGTTTCCAGGTTATGAATGAAAACCAGGCCGTCCTCGAGTTTCACCACTCCCTCGACATACGGCACGCTTGGCAGAATCTGGCCGGGGGCCGTGATTGCGGATACGGGGCGCGTCACCATGCCGGTCACGGCATCCACCACCAGGGCCACGCTGCGCTTTGGCGTTTTCGCGAGGATGAGGTGGTCGCCGGGGCCGGTCTCGCGCGGCGGAAGACCAAACCGCATGCGAATATTCATGACAGGAACCACATTCCCCTGGACGTTGATGACACCCGCGATCACCGCGGGAGCGCGCGGGAGCGGGGTGATCTCCGCCGCCATCACGACGCGCGCCACATCTTCCAACCGGAGCGCGTACCGCCACTCATCCAGTTGAAACACGACGAGCCGGGCGAGGGAGTTCATGTTTTACAAATGCTGAAACCTGATTTCGTGGCGTGAGGGGACATTGGATCTGTGCGGCGCGGCACTGATACGTTGGATGCCTGAGTTTAACAGAGTGCGGCACATCTTGAAAGGTGTAAGTCCGCCGGTTTGAAAATTCCGTTTAAAGTCGACACATCCCCGGAAAACACTTGGCAAACGGCGCCGGGCGATAAATGCTCCCGTTCTTCAAAGGGGCTCGACTTGAGCGATAACAATCCAGGCCGAATCAAGCATTTGGACTCGATCCGCGGGATCGCCGCCCTGCTGGTGATTTACTGCCACTCGATTTTTTCCTTCGCGCACACCACGCGCTTTCAAACGGTGTGCGACCTTTGCGGCACCGCGGCGGGTGTTTCGTTTTTCATGCTGAGCGGCTGCGTGCTGGGCCGTTCGCTGCACCGCAGGCCTTGCCGGAATTGGATCGACTATGCTTCCTTTTTGGTCCGCAGGGGTTTCCGCCTGTATCCGCTCGCGTTTGTGGGCTTGGTGTTTGCGCTGCTGCTCGCGCCGCACATCCACGAGCCCGCCGCGTGGACGCTGCCCTCCGCGGATAATCTGAATTACATCGCCCGGATGAAAGGCGTCCGGACCGGGATGGATTTTCTGTGGGACGCCGCCCTGGTCAAGACGAGCCTGAACAAAGCTTACTGGACGCTGGCCATGGAGGTTCAATGCTCCCTCCTCCTGCCGTTCATCCATTATTTCTCCTCGAGGTATCCAAGGACGCGGCTGCCGATGTTTGTGCTATTCGGCGCGATCATGTTTTTCCACGTGAAGGCGTTTCAGTATGTGTTCGTGTTCTATCTTGGTTATCTCTCCAATCTCGTGGTGGAGCCGCATCGTGCAACGATCGGAAAATATTCCTATTGGATCCTGGCGCCCTCCGTTTTTCTTTTCTTCACCCTCAAGTTGCTGGACGGCAGGCTGGTCACGATGTCGCTGATCCTCTTCTGCATCTTCCTGGTGTTTTACACCTGCGAACTTGGCTGGATGAAATCCATGTTCAATTCGAGGCCGTTGATCTGGCTGGGGGACATCGCTTTCGGCATCTATCTTTTCCATTTCCCGCTCGTGTTCTTGAGCCAGAACGTGCTGCAAACCTATTTCCCCGGCCTGCTCCGCATCCGGCCGGAATACGAGGTCGCATCGTCGGTGATGTTCCTCATGGCCTCGGCCGCGGCGGCCATTCTTTCGCTGGCGGGTAAACATCTCATCGAGGACCCGTTCAACAAACTCGGTCATGTAATATCATCCAGGCTGGTGCGGCGGCCGATTCCGGTCCCGCAGTTTGCAACCGGCGGCAGCCTCGCTGGCGAATAGCGGCCGGCCTTCGACCATCACGCGATGGCGCAGCCGCCGCCCGGGATGCGGTTTGGATTTGGATGGATTTGCCGCCATGAAATCCGACGCTATCACATCCCGGGCTCAAGCGGAATCATTCCGGCGGTTCAAAAGCGACATGCCCAGCACCAATATAAACGAGATCGCGAGCAGCGTGAGCGCGTATCCGTGCGCGAGGCGGTAATTCAGATTCTGCACTTCGTCGTAAAGCGCGATGGATGCGACGCGCGTTTTGCCCGGGATGCT
>DASZPK010000642.1:0-4490 GCA_035550335.1 Chthoniobacteraceae bacterium
GCGGCGTCACGAAATTGCCGGCGATGAAGCCGTAGCCCGCGATCACCGAGAGCACCCCGAGGATGACGAGCGGCGCGCTCATCACGAGCGGCACCTCGTGCGCGTGCGAGGCATTGTCGGATTTCGGCGACCCGAAAAAGACCACGGTCACGAGGCGGAACATGTAAAACGCCGTTAATACAGCCACGCCGAGGGCAGGCCAGAAGATCATCATGTTATGCTCCTCCGCGACGTCGAGCACAGCTTCCTTGCTGAAGAAGCCGGCGAAAGGCCAGCACCCGCCCAGCGCGAGGGTCGCAACGAGGAAGGTGTGGAAGGTAATGGGCATTTTTTTACGGAGCCCGCCCATTTTCCAAATGTCCTGCTCATGGTGCGCCGCATAAATCACCGCGCCCGCGCCCAGAAACAACAGCGCCTTGAAAAACGCGTGCGTATAAAGGTGGAACATCGCCGCGTCGGGCGAGCCGAGGCCGACCGCCATCACCATGTAGCCGAGCTGCGAAAGCGTGGAGTAGGCGAGGATGCGCTTGATGTCGTTCTGCTGCGTGGCCATGAGCGCGGCCAGCACCGCGGTGATGACGCCGGTCCATGCGATGACCTCCCCGGCCATGTGGGAAGCGTCGATGAGGAACGAAACGCGGCAGAGCATGTAGACGCCCGCGGCCACCATCGTCGCGGCGTGGATGAGCGCGGAGACGGGAGTTGGGCCTTCCATGGCGTCGGGCAACCAGACGTGGAGCGGGAATTGCGCGGATTTGCCGACAGCGCCGCAGAAGATGCAAAGCGCCGCCAGCGTGAAATACCCGGGGCCGAGATGCAGGCCGCCCCATGCGCCCTGGATTTTCGTGAACTCCACGGTGCCCGTGGCGACCCATACCAGCAGGATGCCGAGCATGAAACCGAAGTCGCCGATGCGGTTGCACAGGAACGCTTTTTTCGACGCCGCGGCCGCGGAATCCTTCGTGTACCAATGCCCGATCAGGATGTAGGAACTGACGCCCACGAGCTCCCAGAAAATGAACATCATCACGAAATTATCCGCGAGCACGATGCCCAGCATCGAGAACATGAAGAGCGAGAGCCCGGCGAAATAGCGCGATTTTCCCTCGTCGTCGGCCATGTAGCCGAGCGAATAAATATGCACGAGCGAGCCCACCAGCGTGACGATGAGAAGCATCGTTTTGCTCAGGTGGTTGATAAACATGCCGAAGGGGACCTGAAGCTTCCCGTGCTCGACGGTGCCGACATCGAGCCACATGAAATGGTTTGGCCCGGCGGGATCGGGCGAGCAGAAAACGATGAGGCTCGCGACAAACGACACCAGCACCGCGGCCACCGAAATATAAGCGCTGATTTTCCTCGAGCGGTGCGTCACGAACAAAATCAGCCCCGCGCTGATGAGCGGCGTGAAAAGTATGATCCAAGGGAGTGCCATCGTGGTTAGAATTTCATGCTGTTGATGTCTTCCACGTGCGTGGTTTGTTTCGCCCGGAAGAGGGCCACGATGATCGCAAGCCCCACGGCCACCTCGGCGGCGGCCACGGTGATGATGAAAAACACGAGCACCTGGCCGTTGTAATCGGGCAGGCCGTCGGAGGCGGTATGGAAGCGCGAGAAGGCGACGAGCGAGAGGTTCGCGGCGTTGAGCATCAGCTCGAGGCACATGAAAATGATGATGATGTTGCGCCGCAGCATCACCCCGGCAAAACCGATCGTGAAGAGCAGCCCGCTTACCAGCAAATAGTTGTTGAGCGTCACCATGTTATTTCAACTCCCGTTTGCTAAGGATCACGATGCCAAGTGTAGCGACCAGGACCAGACCGCCGACCACCTGCAGCGGCAGATTATAATTGTTGAACAGCATCATGCCCACGCGCCGCACGTCGTCGAGTTGGTTTGCGTCGGCAGGGAGCGGCGGGAAAGGATGACTGCCTTCGGGAAAGCGGTGGAGCACTTTGACGAGCAGCCCTGCGAATCCAAGCGTGACCACGCCACCGCCGACGATGGCGATCGGGTTCCATTTGCGGCGCTCTTCCGCCCGCAGGTCGAGGAGCATGATGATGAAAAGAAACAGCACCATCACCGCGCCCGCATAGACGAGCACCTGGATGACGGCGATGAAATAGGCGTCCAGCAGGACGAACAGCGCCGCCAGCCCGAGGAACGAAACCACGAGGCTCAGCGCGCTCGCGACGGGGTTGCGCTGCACGACCACCATCACGGCGAAGCCGAGCATCAGGATTGAAAAAAACCAGAAGAAAACGGAATCCATCGCGCCAGTTCTATTTCTTCGGGTTCCACTTGGGAACCAGCCCTTCCATCACGCCGCCCATTTCGTACAGCTTCTTTTTATCGTGCACCATTTCGGCGCGGCTGGTGCCGACGATGGCGTAATCTTTTCGTAGGAAAATCGCCTGCTCGGGGCAGACCTCCTCGCAGAGGCCGCAATAAATGCAGCGGATCATGTCGATCTCGAATTTCTCGGGGTATTTCTCGACCTTCGCGAACTTGCTGGCCTCGGGAAGCTCGCCGGGCTTGATGGTGATCGCGCGGGGCGGGCAGATGAATTCGCACAACTGGCAGGCCACGCAACGCTCGCGGTCGTGGTCTTTGACGAGCGTGGGCGCGCCGCGGTAATGCTCCGGCAGGCTCTTGTCCCATTTCTCCTCGGGGTATTGCATCACGACGTGGGTTTTGCCGCGGAGCATTCTCACGAAATGCTTGAAGGTGATGAGCAGCCCCGCCGCGATGGTCGGGAGGTAGCATTTCTCCGCGAGGGTCAGTTTCGGACGTGGGACGGTGTAAGCCATAGGATCAGTGGATGAAATAGAGCACGATCGCCATCAAAAGGATGTTGGCCAGGGCGATTTCAAAAAACCAAATCCAACCGAGGTGCATGAGCTGGTCGTAGCGGAAGCGCGGGAGCGTCCAGCGCACCCAGATGAAAATGAAAAGCAGCGCGGCGACCTTGCCGAAGAAGACGCCGATGTTTACGAGGCCCCATATCCAACCGGGGAAGACGTGCAGGAACGGAAGGCCTATGGTATTCGAACCATCGGGGATTCCCGGGAAGTGCCAGCCGCCGAGGAACAGCACCACGATGAGCGAGGAGCCGGCGATCATCGCGGCGTATTCGCCGAGGAAGAAAAGCGCGAATTTCATTGAGGAATATTCCGTGTGGTAGCCGGAAACGAGCTCCGTTTCCGCTTCGGGCAGATCGAACGGGAGGCGGTTGGTTTCCGCAAAAATGGAGATGCTGAACACTACGAAGGAGATGACGACAAACGGCCAGTAAGCGACCTGATGCCAGGCGTCGACGCTAGTGGGGTGAAGAAGGACTTTATACGGGACCAGCAGCCAGCCGTGCTGGATTTGGTAATTGATGATCTCCGAGAGGTTCAGCTTGCCCACGATCAGGAAAATCGGGATGACCGAAAGGCCGAGGGCGAGCTCGTAGGAAATCATCTGCGAGCTGGAGCGCACGCCGCCGAGGAACGGGTATTTGGAATTCGACGCGTAGCCCGCGATGACGATTCCGTAGACGCCGAGCGAGGCGATGGCGAAAACGAACAGCGGGCCGACGTTTACATTCGCAATGACCATCGGCACTCCGAGCAAGCTGCTGCCGAACGGAATCACCGCGAGCGTGAGAATGGAGGGAACCATCGAGAGGCACGGCGCGAGCCAGTAGTAGAATTTGTTCACGTGCGCCGGCGTGAGGTCTTCCTTCACGATGAATTTGATGGCGTCGGCGACGGGCTGGCCGAGGCCGCCGAGCGGCAACTCGAGGTCCTTCCATTTCCATCCGAACATGTTGCCGACCAGGCTCAGCGGGATGCTCACGCGATTCGGGCCGAGGCGGTCCTGGATGAGCGCGCTCACGCGGCGTTCCGCGTAAACCGTGTAGGAAACCATCGGCAGGACGATCAGAAAAATAATCCCGATGGTCTTCGCCAGCGAAGCGAACATGAAAAACCAAGGAAGTGAAAGAATGGCGTCCATGTCTATTCGGGCGGGAGTTCCAGTTGCACGCCGAGGTCGCCGATTTTGCTGAGGCTCAGCCCGGCGAATACGGGATAAGAGGCGGCCATTTGCTTGAACACATCCTCGATGGCGTGGATGCCGTTGCCGCCGGAGACGGCCTGGATCAGGTCGTTGAGGATTTCCCAATCCTCGCGCGCTTCGCCGGGGGCGTTCGTGGCGCGGTTGAGACGTTGCAGACGGCCTTTCGCGTTGATCATCGAGCCGCGTTTTTCGGCAAAACCGGCGGCGGGAAGGACGATGCTCGCGGCGCGGGTCGCTTCGTTGAGGAGGATGTCGACCACGATCACGGTCGGGATTTTTTCGAGATCCTCAGCCGTGATGCCAAGCTTCGAGACATCCTCGGCAAGGATGATGAGCGCCTTGAGCCGGCCGTTTTTCGCCTGGCGGATGATTTCGTTCAAGTCCGCGCCGGGCACGGGGCCGCTGATCTTAAAGAGCTTCGCGGC
>DASZPK010000643.1:0-4839 GCA_035550335.1 Chthoniobacteraceae bacterium
TCAAGGTGAAGGCGCCCACGCTGTTTTTTGAAAAAACCGGCTGGCGCGAGGTAGCCGTCTCGTCCCCGGCTGTCCAGGCCCGTGCGCCTGGGGAATCGCACACGCCGCGCGCGGCGGCATGGATCGGGGAAAATTCGCGCCTGTGGATCGCGCTCTCGGTGCTCGCGCTTTCGTGGCTCTGCGCTGTGCTTACGGAGCATATCCGCCGCCCATGGGTGAACCTCGTCGACTTCAATGGCGCGGTCTGGTCGCAGGCCGCGCACAATATCCTTCGTGCCGGGCTTGTCCGCACGGAAGGCGCTTCCACCGGTTTTTATTTCGGACCGCTGCCGATTCCGCCAGCGGGGTATTATTTGCATCATCCGCCTCTGCTGCATCTCGCGCTCACATGGATGTTCGCAATTTTCGGCGAACATGAATGGGTGGCGCGGCTGCTGCCGATTGCGTGCTCGCTCGCGAGCGGCGTCCTGCTCTGGCTGCTCGTGCGCAGTTGCGCGGGCACGCGCGCGGCGGCATTCAGCCTCGCGGTCTTCGCATGCCTGCCCATGGAGTTGCGCTACGGGAGCATGGTGAATTTCGAGCCCGTTGTCCTCACGTTCGTCCTCGCCGCGCTCTGCTGCCTGCGGCAGTGGCATGTCACGGGGCGCGCCCAATGGAAAGCGCTCGCCGCCGCCTGCATGATGACGGGCCTCTGGGTCGATTGGGCGATGTATATCTTCGCGCTCATCCTTTGCATTTACTGGTTCGCCCGGCCGCGTTTGAAAATGCGCGGCATGGCCTGGCTGCTCACCGCATTCATGCTGGTTTCCGGCGCGCTCTTTCTGCTGCGTATCGAGATGCTGCGGCCCGACGCGCTCCAAAGCCTCTCGGACGCGTTTTTCCGCCGCATCGGCTCCAAGCCGGAAAGCCACATTCATTTCACGGAGCTCCAGTGGGTGGAAAAAATCGCGCACATTCTGTTCATCCATTTTCTCGCCACCGGCTGGGCGCTGGCGTTTGCGGGCGGGGCAATTATCCGCCGCAGGAAATCCGCAGGTGATGCGGACCTGGCATGGCTCGGCTGGGCGTGCGCGGCGATGGGCGCGATGGATTTCGTGTTTCTCTGCGTCTTCCAGGACGAATCCTATATCCACCAATACATCGGCTATTACCTGGTCGCGCCCGTGGCGGCGCTCGGCGGCGTTGCGCTCGACGAAATGGTCGCGTGGCTCCAGGCGCGCATCGCGCGGCGCTCGCCGTGGGGCTTCGCGGGCGCGTGCATTCCGTGCCTGGCTCTTATCATTTTTTGCGGCTGGACGGGCATCGAGCAGCGCAACGCGCTGAGCGCGCAATTCCTCGTGCTCGACTACACCACGCCCGAGCCCCCCGACTTGATCCCGGAACTCGGCGAGACCATCCGCGAGAATTTCCCGCCCGGCACGAACATCCTCTGCAATTTCCAGCCGGACTACGGCCCGCAGCTCGAATATTACGCGCAGCGCAATTTGTTAAACAATGTGTGCGAGTATCGTTTCTGGCGCCAGTTTCTCGGCAATCCCAAATTGCAGAACCCCGGCGGGGTCATCTGGATGAACACGCAGGGGGCCGGCGAAATCGTGGCAAATCTTCCGCCGGGCGACCGCCGTTTCGTGCGCGTCGGCAATTTTTCGTTCTGCATCTGGAAGCCAGCAGCAAATCCCTCGGCGTCCGTCAAGCCACCCAAGGTGGGCCGCTCCTAAACCGTTTGCCCTTGTGACTTTTGCCAAATCGTCTTATCACTACGGTGAAGACATGGGTATCGCACGCTCCACAATTCGCATTGAAAATCCAAAACGGAATGATCTCCAACCGATCGAGGTCAATGCGCTTGCAGATACGGAATCGCTTTTCTTGTGTATTCCCGAGGAAGTAAGGAGCCAGTTTCAATTGACCCCCACTTCTCAAAAGGAAGTGACCTTGGCCGATGGAAGGCGGAACCTCTGTCCATATGTGGGTCCGTTGAGGGTGCAATTTGAAAATCGCGAATGCTATGTCGGGGCATTGGTGTTGGGCGACGAGGTTCTCCTCGGCGCGGTGCCGATGGAAGACATGGATCTGGTTGTTATTCCCTCAACGCGGCGCGTGGCGGTAAACCCGCAGCATCCGAATTTCGCGAGCGGTCCGGCAAAAGGTTTCAGCAACCGGTAATCTATCCTATCCCTTCATCCGCGCGAATTTCGCGTCGATGAGTTCGCGCAGTTTTTCGCCGATGGCCGGGTTGCCAAGGCGTTCGACGACTTCGTTGAGGAAACCGGCTACGATGAGTTGCTTCGCGGTGAGCTCGGTGAGGCCGCGGGAGAGAAGATAGAATAACTCCTCCTCGTCGATCTGCCCGCTTGTGGCACCGTGGGTGCAACGGACATCGTCGGCTTCGATCTCGAGGCCGGGGGCGCTGTTCGCCTCGGCGTCGTCGCTCAGGAGGAGGTTGCGCACTTTCTGGTACGCGTCGGTCTTGTGGGCGCCGGGCTCGACGACGATGAGGCCTGCGAAAATCGTGCGTGATTTATCGGAGAGGGAATTTTTGTAGAGCAGGTCGCTGGCGGTGTTTGGCTGCTGGTGGTCCTGCAAAGTGCGCTGGTCGAATTCCTGCGCGCCGCTGGCGACGGATACCGCGAGCATGTCGCTGCGGCCGCCCTGGCCGGTGAGGCGGCTCACGCTTTCGGTGCGGGCAAAACTCGCGCCGAGGTTGAGGTTCATGCCGGTCGCGGAAGCATCGCGGCCGACAACGGTGGAGTTGACCTGGAACGCGAGCGTCTTGTCGCTCCAATTCTGCGCGCAGATGTAGGTGAGCTTTGCGCCAGCCTCGAGGAAGAGGTCGTTCACGCCGATGGCGAGGCCGGGGGCTTCGCGATCGGACGATTCGAAATAATCGACGAGCGTGACCTTGCTGTTCTCGCCGGCGACGAGCAGTGTGTGCGGGAAAGTCGAGGAGCCGTTGCCGTGCAGCCAGTGGAAAACCTCCAGCGGCAGCTCGATTTCGACATTGCGCGGGACGTAAAGGAACGTGCCCGATTTCACCATCGCCTTGTGCAGCGCGGCGAATTTCTTCGAGCCGAGCGTCACCTCCTGCGTCATGAAATGCTTGCGGAAAATCTCCTCGTGCTCGACGACCGCCTTTTCGATCGGCTCCCAGATCACGCCCTTCGCCTTGAGTTCGGCTGAGATTTCCTCGCGCTGGAGGAGCTGGTCGTTCGCAAAAATCATCCGGCCCGCGGTTTCCTTGAGACCGGCGGAGCGCTTGATCAAATCAGCCTGCTCGGCGTCGCTGAGCGGCTGGGCGTTTGTATAAGGCGTGAGATCGAGCGACTTGATCGTCGCAAAACGCCACGCTTCATCCGTGCGCTTCGGCATCGGCAGCGAGTGGAAACTCTCCCAGCTCTCGCGCTGCAATTTGCGAAACCACTCGCCGAAGCCGCCGCCGGTTTCGTCGAAGGTCAGCGTGATGCTTGCCGTGGCGGCGGGGTCCGTTTCATTCATTCGTTCGGGCGATAAAATTCCTGTGCTCATTCCAATGCTTCTTCACGATTTGCGCAAGACTGCGCCTTACCCGACCGAGCCTTCCATTTCCAGGTCGATGAGCCGTTTCAACTCGACGCTGTATTCCATCGGGAACTGGCGCACGAGGTCGTTTACGAAGCCGTTCACGCTCAGGCTCATCGCCTGGCCCTCGGTGAGACCGCGCTGCTGCATGTAGAAAATCTGCTCGGCGCTGATCTGCGAGACGCTCGCTTCGTGCTGCACGGCGTTGCCGGTGCCGCGCACGGTGATCGCGGGGTAGGTGTCGGTGCGGCTGGTCGAGTTGATAAGCAGCGCGTCGCACTCGGTGTTGTTTTTGCAGCCCTTGAGGTGCTTCGGCACGTGCACGAGGCCGCGGTAGGTCGCGCGGCCTTTGCCGACGCTGATGCTCTTCGAAATGATGTTGCTCGTCGTCTCGTCGGCGGCATGGATCATTTTCGCGCCGGTGTCCTGGTGCTGGCCGTCGCCCGCGAGCGCGATGGAAATCACCTCGCCGCGGGCCTTGCGGCCCTTGAGGACCACGCCGGGATATTTCATCGTGAGACGTGAGCCGATGTTGCAATCGATCCATTTCACCTCGGCCTCCTCGTGCGCCACGGCGCGCTTGGTGACCAGGTTGAAGACGTTCGCGCTCCAATTTTGCACGGTGATGTATTGGATCTTCGCGCCTTTCATGGCGACGAGTTCCACCACCGCCGAGTGCAGCGTGGCCGTCTCGAATTTCGGCGCGGTGCAGCCCTCCATGTACATCACTTCGCTGCCTTCGTCGGCGATGATGAGCGTGCGCTCGAACTGCCCGAAATTCTCCGCGTTGATGCGGAAATACGCCTGCAACGGATGTTTCACCTTCACTCCCGGCGGCACATAGATGAACGACCCGCCGCTGAAGACCGCGCTGTTGAGCGCGCTGAATTTGTTGTCGCCCGCCGGGATCACTTTCCCGAACCATTTCTTGAAAATCTCCGGGTGATCGCGCAACCCCTCGGTCGGCCCCACGAAGATCACGCCCTGGTCGCCCACGGCCTTCTTGATGTTTGAATAGACCGCCTCGCTGTCGAATTGCGCCTCGACGCCCGCGAGGAACTTGCGTTCCTGCTCGGGAATGCCGAGCCGCTCGAACGTCTTCTTCATGTCCTCCGGCACGTCGTCCCAAGAGCGCGTCGCCCTCTGTCCGTTTGACAGGTAATAACGGATGTTGTCGAAGACGATGGCGTCCAGGTCGTGCGAAGCCCAATGCGTGGGCATCGGTTTCGAGTTGAAAACATCGAGCGCCTTGTGGCGGTATTCGCGCACCCAATCGGCCTC
>DASZPK010000644.1:0-9872 GCA_035550335.1 Chthoniobacteraceae bacterium
TGGGGCCGTCTCACCGCGGCCACGCGCGCGGCGCGCGGGCCGGACGAATTGCTGCTGCTCTCCTCACTGCGCAAAAAGGCGCATGCAAAAGGCATTGCGAAGCCGGGCGCGCTCCAGAAAGTGCGGCTCGCGATCACGGGCGGCTACAGTTTTTTCCCGTTCCACGACCTGCTCTCGCACGTGTGCGAAACGGAAGGCGTCGAATGCGAGCTGTGGGTCGGCGAGTACGACAATTACATTTCTGAAATCATGGAGGAAACCAGCGGCCTCTACGCGTTCAAGCCGCAGGTGGCGCTCGTGATGCCGCCCGAGCATCGCTGCCGGTACCCGGGCAGCCTTTCCGACCCGCGCGAAGCGCAGCAGGCGGAGGCGGGCCGTGTGGTCAATTCGCTGCTGGAACTCACCGGCAGGCTTCACAACCGCACGGGCGCGAACATCATCCTCACCAATTTCATCCTTCCCGCCAGGCACGACCCAGGCTCCTACCGCACGCGCACGCTCGGCTCCGACTGGAGCTTCCGCAAATGGGTGAATCTCGAGCTCGGGCTCAACGCCCCGCCCTATTTGCACGTGTGCGACATGGAATTTCTCGCCCACCGCCGCGGCGGCATCGAGGCGCGCGACGAGCGCGCGTGGTTCGAGAGCAAGCAACCGTGCTCCCCCGCCCTGCTGGCCGATCTCGCGCGCGAAGTGGCGCACCTCATCCAGTCGCTCCTGCGCGCCCCGCGCAAAGTGCTTGCGCTCGACCTCGACAACACCCTCTGGGGAGGCGTGGTGGCGGATGACGGCATCGAGGGCATCGAGATCGGCGACACCTCCCCGCGCGGCGAGGCGTACAAGGCTTTCCAAAGATACCTCCTTTCGCTCAAGCAGCGCGGCACCTTGCTCGCCGTGTGCAGCAAGAACGATCATGCCAGGGCTGCGGAGGCATTCGAGAAGCATCCCGAGATGGTGCTGAAAATGGGCGACTTCGTTTCATTCAAGGCAAATTGGGAACCCAAATCGGAAAACTTGCGCCAGATGGCCGCCGAGTTGAACCTCGGCCTGGACAGCTTCGTCTTTGTCGACGACAACCCGGCGGAGATCGAGATCGTGCGCCAGTTCGCGCCCGCGGTGGCCACCATCCTGCTCCCGCCCGACCCCTCGGATTTCGTCGGCGTGTTGCAGGACTGCCGGATGTTCGAGCCGAAAGCCATCACCACCGAGGATGTCGAGCGCACCGCCCAATACCAGGCGGAGGAGCAGCGCAAGGCGCTCTTCTCCTCCATCACCGACATGGACGCCTACCTCGCCTCGCTCGAAATGGAAGGCATCATCGCCGAATTCACACCCGTCGATGTCCCGCGCCTCTCGCAGCTCATCAACAAGAGCAACCAATTCAACCTCACCACGCGCCGCCGCACCGAGGCCGAGGTCACCGCGCTCATGCGCGATCCCGATTACGCCTGTTTTTCCATGCGGCTCAAGGACCGCTTCGGCGACCACGGCCTCATCTCCATCGTCATCGGCAAAAAAAACGGCGCGACGATGGAGATCGACACGTGGCTCATGAGCTGCCGCGTGCTCAAGCGCCAAGTCGAGGAGGAAGTCCTCAACGAACTCGCCCGCCTCGCCCTCGCGCACGGCTGTACGACCCTCGAGGGCCTCTACCTCCCCACGCCTAAAAACGAAATGGTGCGCGATTTCTACGCGCGCATGGGTTTTGCCTTGACCCGTGAAAATCAAAATGAGAGGTGCTTCCGCCTGAACCTGGACGCCTTCCGTCCCATCCCGACGAAAATCAAAATCACGCGCAGAGCTTATGAACCAGGCTGATGTCATCGCCCGTCTCCAGACCATCTTCGACGACCTTTTCCTCGAGCCGGTGAGCCTTGCGCCCTCGCTCTCCGCGAAGGACGTGCCCGAGTGGGATTCGCTCACTCACATCTCGCTGCTGGTGGCCGTGGAGAAGGCGTTTTCCGTGCGCTTCCGCGTGGGTGAGGTGGAAGGCACGCACAACGTCGGCGAATTCGCCGACCTCATCGCCAAACGGATGCGCGAGCCATGATGGCCCCGGCGTTCTCCTCGCCGCGGCAGGCCGCGGCTTTCGGCCTGATGTTGCTGGCGATCGTGGCGCTGCCGGCCATCATGGGGAAATCGCTGCTCCCTTCCCGGGAGGAAATTTACACATCCACGCCTTGGGAATTTGGGCCGTATCACAGCCTCAGGCAGCAGATTTTCGGAGACAAAAGCGACATCGACATCGCCTTCGTCGGCTCGTCCCGGATCCTCCATGACATCGACACGCCTTACGTTCAAAAAGCCCTGAGCGAAAAACTCGGGCGCGATGCAACGGTCGTTACACTCGGATGGAACTGGGCGGGGTTCGACGCGGAATATTTCATCGCGAAGGACCTGCTTGCGCACAGAAAGGTGGCCATGATTGTGTTCACCGAGGAATCCCGCGCCGGCGACGATCCACAGCATGCCGCGCCGCATTGGTTCCGGTTTGGCGACGACGCGGCGGAAATCGGCGGGTTGCCGTTCCATTTCAAAGCCGCCTACTACATGGCGGCGATCCAGGGAATGCCGAGGAACCTTTTAAGCCTGATACGGCCCAACTCCCCGCAGCAGTCCCCCGCCAGCACCACGGCTGCCTGGCGCTCCGTGCGCGGGGAAGATCCGACCCGGAGATTGGGATCGATCGCTTCCAAGCTCGGGTTCATGCACAACTTCACGAGCTTCGAATTTTACACCCCGCCTCGCGCGGCTTCCGCGGCGGATGCTGTCGTCTATTCGCCGGAAACCAAGGGCGATTTTCAATTTTCCAACGACGCGTCCGCGTTGCAGCTTTATTTCGAGCGGAAATTCGCCGCGCTCGCCGCGGAACACCACAGCAAACTGGTGTGCCTGAACCTCCCCGAAACACCGGATGCGCAATCGCCGGTGATCCGGGAGAAACAATTCTGGCCCGGCACGATGCAGGCCGATGTGGCGATGCTGGGAGTGCCCCCGGCAAAGCTGTTTGCGGGAATGACCGGCGACGATATCCTCAAACTCTTTCTCGACCCCTATCACTTCAACCTCAACGGCCAGGAATATTTCACCCCCGCCGTGACACCGGATCTTTTGCGCCTGTATGACTCCGCGACCAGCCATTGAAAAAATCCTCTATGCGTTTGCGATCGCCGTGATCCTCGCGGTGCTGCTGCTGGTCGCCTGCTCGCCCTCGTATTTCATGTCGGGCAAAATTGTTTACCAGGGATTTTGACATGCAACTCCTCGATGCCGCGGAGATCCTTGCATACGTGGCGGCGGCGTGGCTGGTCATCCGGCTCCTGCGCGGGACTCCGCGGGATGTTCTCTTCGCAGCGTTGAACATCGCCGGGTACTATTTTTTCTTCGCACATGGCCACGACGTTTCCTACAAGCGCGCCTTCGCGGTTTATGTGCCGCTAGTGCTGGCGCAATTTGTTGCGATGCGCTGGTTCTCGGAAAGAAAGGATTGGACGGCGTGGATCGCCTTTTTTATTCCGATTCTCATCCTGATCGCTGTCCGTTATCTGCCCTGGGGTCATTCCATCACGGCAGCCGGTTTTGTCGGTCTCTCCTACCTGGCTTTCGCAACAGTCTGCTCGTGATCGAAATCCGCAACGGGGTGGTCCCGCAACCCGGCATCTGCCGCTATCTCGGCTACAGTTTTTTCGTGCCTACGATGCCGGTGGGACCCATCAACCCCTACAGCAATTTTCGCAAGGGCTTCGATGACCCGGCGCCCGCCATCCCGGCCGGTCGCGCCACGCTGCGAATCATGGTCGGGCTCGTGAAATACAAATTCCTCGGCAGCATTTGCGACCAGCTTTCCTACTCGGGGCTGCTGCTGGACGGCCACATGCACCCGCGGATCGATTTTCCCGTCGCGGTGGTCTTTTACTACCTCTACCTCTATTGCAATTTCTCCGGCTTCTGCGACATGGCCATCGGCGCGGCGGGCTTGATCGGGATCCCCGTCGCGGAAAATTTCAACAACCCCTTCGCCGCGCGAAACGTGCGGGATTTTTGGAATCGCTGGCATATCACCTTGTCGAACTACATGCGCGACGTCGTCTTCGCACCGGTCTCCAAGTTCCTCGCGCGCATCCTCGGCCCGGAGCGAGTAAACCACGCCATCGCGCTCACCATCGTGATGGTATTTCTCCTCATCGGTATCTGGCATGGTGTGGGTTGGAATTTCGCCGCTTACGGGGCTGCGCACGCGTTTGCCGTGGTGGCGAACCACTATTACACGATCGCGTTGAAAAAGCGGCTGGGGCGCGACGGATTCAAGGCTTATAACACAAATCCGTGGGTTCGCGCCGCGGCTGTCTCATTGACTTTTTGCTACTGCGCGGCAACTCTTTTTCTTTTTGCCAACACCATCCCCGGGATGAAAGAAATCGCGTCAGCCATTCGCTGGTAGAAAAAGCCGCGCCATGGACAACCCGCATCTCACGTTTCACCATTTTGGCCTGGCGGTAAAACGGCCCGCGGAAGCCGTCGCGCTGGTTTCCTCGCTCGGTTACACGGTCGGCCCCACGGTTCTCGACCCGCTGCAAAATGTCCATCTCGCGCTTTGCGCCCATGTATCCGCCCCGGCCGTGGAAATCATCTGGCCCGCAAACAGCGGCGGCCCGGTGGACAAACTCGCGCAACGCCACTCTTCCGGCATCATCTACCACCTCTGCTACGAGACGGACAATCTCGCCGCGGCGCTCTCCCGCCTGGAACAGGCCGGGCTCAAGGCGGTATGCATCTCGTCGCCGACGCCCGCGCCGCTTTTCGACGGGCGCAAAGTTTCATTTTATAACGTCGTGGGGATCGGCTTGGTCGAAATTCTCGAATGAATCCTCATGCATCGGCGAAAGACCCCATCCAAAAATGGGAGATCAAGGCCAGCACCGGCAGGCATTTCGACGCTCTCGACGGCCTGCGCGGGGTCGCCATCCTCATGGTGGTGATCCACCACACGTTTTACACCAACCCCACAAACCGCCTGATGAAGGGCATTGAGGGCCTTATCGAGGCGGGGTGGATCGGCGTGCCGGTCTTTTTCGTGCTCTCCGGCTTTTTGATCTCCTATCCCTTTTTCCAAGCGCGGGAGAAGAACTCCCGGGCGTGGTACGTGAACGGCTACGCACGCCGCAGGATCGGCAAAATCATCCCGCCATTTTATCTCTCGATCGTCATTTTCTGGGTGCTTTACCTGTTTCAATACCACGACTTCGCCTACGTGAATGCCGGTGCGCAATGGGCGCTCGGTCTCCCGAATTTCATCGTGCAGGCGCGGAACTTCAACCTCTCCTACTGGAGCCTGGTCGTGGAAGTCCATTTCTACATTCTCCTGCCGTTGCTGTTCTGGCTCACGCGGGGGATGAAAACGCGCCCGGCTTCGTGGATGATTTTTTTCATCCTCGCCGTTGTGCCGCCGGTGGTACGGCATCTCACCTGGCCCTCCGACCCGGCGATGGCCGCGGACCAGAAAATCACCGGTTTCCTCATGATCCGGTTCCCGTGCGAACTGGATTATTTCGCGTGGGGAGTCCTTTTTGGAGGATGGTTTGTCTCCCTGGCCGCCATGCGGGAGAAGATGAAACACCTTGCGGCGCTCGGCTATGCGGGCATCCTCCTCTTTGCTGTTACACTTTGTTTATTCTCCAAATGGGCGTGGCAGTACGGGATTGCCGCGCAGCCGCGCTTGTGGAGCGTGGAGTTTTTCCACTGGGCGCCCGGGATATCGGCGTTCCTGATGCTTTTTTTTGTGTTCGATCCCGACTGCGCGGCGGCGCGCCTGCTGGGCCTCGGCTGGCTGCGCTTCATCGGCCTCGTGAGTTACGAATGGTTCCTCTTCCATGGGCCGGTGGTGAGGTGGTTTGCGGAGGTTTACGGGAAGACGCACGGGAGTGCTTTTGATTACCTAATGAAAACGGTCGTTCCCCTCGCGCTCACATTTGTATTTTCCGTGGCCTTATACCGGTGGTTCTCACTGCCGATCATGAACCGCATCCGCGCGACGGTAAAAAGGTAGCCGCCCTAAATGACCGCCATTTCCGTTTCGAGCGGCGCGCCGTGGAGACCGAGCTGTTTTTGCGCGGCTTCGAGGGCGGACTCGGCGGTGATCATGTTCATGCATGCGCGGTCGTAGGGGCAGTCATTGCGCAGCCAGCAGGGGGAGCACGGCGTGGGCCCGGTGAGGTTTGCGTTCGCGCTGTAACCGATCTGCCGCGGAAGAAGGCGGCCGCCGTAAATGATGACGGAACGGCATTCCACCGCGCGCGCGAGGTGCATCAAAAAAGTCTCCAGGCCGATGAATACGAGGGCGTTCGCAAGGATTGCGGCCGACTCGCGCAGGCTCGTTTTGCCGCGCAGGTCGCGCGCGCCGTGGATGAGCGGGTCGGGGGCGGAGCCGATCTGCACGAGCGTGCCCTGCCCGGCGAGTTGATCGGCAACCCATTGGAAACGGTCGATGTACCATTCCTTGTTTTTCATCGGGTACGGGGCGGCCAGGGCGGAGGATTGGATCACGATCTGCCGTTCGTGCAATTTTCCCGCGGCGCGCTCCGCAGGGGAGAGGAAAAACCACGGGCGCAATTCGATTTCGCCGCGAATGCCCGCGAGGCGGCAGATTTTCACGAGCACGTGCTCGTCAAGCGGAGCGTCGCGGTCGAGGGCCGTGTCGTAGGCGGAATAGGCGAGTTGCGTCACCGGCAGCCCGTGAAAAAAAATGCGGCGCGAGCGGCGGCCATCCGGGACGATCGCGATGTCGACATCCGGGTTTCCCTCGAAGAGTTCGGGGCGCACGGTCATCATCCCGAGGCGTCCGCGTTTTCTTTTTTTGATTTCGTGCAGGACCGCGGTGCAGAGCAGGTCGTCGCCGATGCCGCCCGCGCCCGCGAAAATCCGCGAGGGAAAACCGAGCCGCGCGCGGTTGAGACACCCGAGGATCAGCCTTGCCGGCCCGGGGCGGGTGCCTGTCTCCGTTGTGCTAGCGGTATTTTCTCTTGTCATCCGAAATGCAAACGGTAAAAACCATCGGCCACGAAATATTGTTGCTTGGAAAGCGCTTACTAAGCCTCACGAGAGCGAATAGTAATTTCCGACTGTAGATTATGAATCGGATCTTCAAAGTCATTTTTGGGTTCAATCTCGCCTCACTGGTTTCATTGTTTAAGATGAAGCCGATGGTTTTTTTGCGTTCGTGCAAAACAGCGTTTGAAGGTGCTAGGAACGTCGACCCGGTGGGAATTCCCGAGATCACCCTTGACGAAATTCTGGGAGACCGCCGCCCCAGCATCCGGATGCAGGTCATCCCATACGAGGACGGGATGCTGCCAAGTTCACAAGCCCTGGCGCTTGCCGCCATCCTGGTGGCCGAGCAGCCGGCGGAAGTGCTCGAGATCGGCACTTTCATCGGGAACACGACGCGGCTCATGGCGGAGAACGCGCCCAATGCGATCATACACACTGTTGATTTGCCGGAAGACTTCTCGGCGGGAAGTGATCCCGTGGCCAATGTGCCCAAGGATGATTTTCACCTGATTCAAAAGCGTGTCGTCGGGAAGAACTATAAAGACCTCCCGTGCGCCAGCCGTATCCGCCAGCATTTTGCCGACACGGCGACGTGGGACTTTCGCGAAGCCGGGCATCCTGTTTTTTTCTTCATCGACGGTTCGCACACCTACGAATATTGCAAAAGCGATTCCGAAAAGTGTCTGGAACTCTGCGGGGGGCGGGGAGTTTTTTTATGGCATGACTACGACAGGGGCCATCCCGGCGTAGTGAGATTCATTTCGGAATGGCGCCGCAAAGGCAGGGACATTAGGAGAATCGCCGGCACTCCGCTGGGATATTGGAAATCCAGCTAAGCGGGTCGCAGTGCGACCCCGCCGATCCGCGGCTGGACCAGGGTGACGCCGAAGTCCTGGTCGATGGTGATCGTCTGGTAGCCGGCCTCGCGCAGTTCATCCACGAAGCGGGGCACGCCCATGTCGGCCCGGCCGATTTTTTCATCGGGCTTGAGGTCCCAGATCGTGTCGTGGAAAATCACCACGCCAAAGGGTTTCACGAGTGGCGCAAAAAGGTCCCAATCGGCCTTCACTCCCTCGTAGCTGTGGTCGCCGTCGATGAAGAGCATATCGATGGGCTGCGTGATGCGCGCGCGCGCCTGCGCCGAAGTCTCACGCACGATTTCCACCTGCTCCGCCACGCCCGCCTTGCGGAGGTTTTCGGTGATGATGGCGAAGGTGTCCGTCGATTGCGTGTCGTTCCACCGGGTCGGGCTGTGCGGGTCGATGGCGTAGAGTTTGCCCTTGCCATTGCGCCGCAGGGCGAGGCCGATGTAGCAGGCGGATTTGCCGCGCGCGGACCCAATCTCGACGCAGACCTCCGGCTTCATCGACCGCGCGAGGCCATGGAGCAGCCACGCGGAATCCCCGAGGCCGGATTGGAAATCGAAGGTTTCCAGGTACCGCTCCGTCGGGAGCAGGTCAGGGCGGATCGCGCGGAGAGTGTTAAAAAGAAGTTTTCGGAGCATGGTGAAGATGTTTCCTCGTGTCACACGGCGGCGGCTTGCGCGCGGTCAAACGCCCAGTCCCATTGGCTCGTGACGCGCACCCCCGCGCCCGCCACGGCGATGTAACCGGGCGTTTTCGGCCCCATGGCGATCTCCATCTGGCAGAAGGCGGGCAGATAATCGAGCCCGAAGCTGTCGCCGGAGCGGATGCCGATGTCGAGCGAATAGAAACCCGGGGCGAGGATGAGTTCGGGAAGGTGGAAATCCACCCAGCCGCTCGCGCCGCGCTTGAGCGAGGGGCGGTGGCTGTCCTGGAAATCGGTGTCGAAACTGAGCAGGCGGATGCCCTCGATGTTGGAAAAACCGAAGCCGACGGCGATGTCCTCCACGTCCTGGAACGCCTGGAAATGGATGCGCGCGGAGAGCGATTCGCCGTGCTTGAACGGCAGGCCGGTGAGCCATTCGATGCCGGTGATTTTCATCTTGCTGCCGGAGTCGCCGCTGCGGCGGACGCCGGAGAGGTCCATCTTCTGCTGTGTCGCATCGGCGCTGGCGGTGAGGTATTGGTCCACGATTTTGCGCACGGGGCCGCTGGCGGCGAGCCCGCCGCTGTCGAGCCAGAATGCTTTCTGGCAAAGGCTGGTGATCGCCCCCATGTTGTGGCTCACGAAAAGAACGGTGCGCCCTTGCGTGGAGACTTCGCGCATGCGGCCAAGGCATTTTTTCTGGAAGGCGGCGTCGCCCACGGCGAGCACTTCGTCCACGATGAGAATTTCCGGCTCGAGGTGCGCGGCCACGGAGAAGGCGAGGCGCATGTACATCCCGCTCGAATAGCGCTTCACGGGCGTATCGAGGAATTTTTCGACCTCCGCAAACGCAACGATCTCGTCGAACCGCCGTTTGATTTCCATCCCGCTCATGCCGAGAATCGCGCCGTTGAGATAGATGTTTTCCCTCCCGGTCAGTTCCGGGTGGAAGCCGGTGCCCACCTCGAGCAGGCTGGAGACGCGCCCCTCGAGCTCGATGCGGCCCGCGCTCGGCTCGGTGATGCGGCTCAGCAGCTTGAGCAGCGTCGATTTGCCCGCCCCGTTGCGCCCGATGATGCCCACCGCCTCCCCTGCCCCGATCTCGAACGACACATCCCGCAGCGCCCAGAAATCCTCCGATGCCGGCTGCGCGGCGGCCTTCGGGTTGAGCACCGAGGCCGCCTTGCGCGTGAGGATTTCGCGGAGCGATTTATACCGGCGCCCTTCCTGCTGGTGCCGGATGCGGTATTTTTTGCCGAGATTCTCGACGCGGATGGCAGGGCTGGACATGTCGGCTAAGGCAGGGTTTTCATTTTATA
>DASZPK010000645.1:0-4610 GCA_035550335.1 Chthoniobacteraceae bacterium
GACCCCGCGACCACGACCGCCGGCGCCCAGTTCGAGTACAACGGCCCCAACACAAACCTGAGCCCCAACCTCGTGCTCTACCGCGCTCTTTCCGGCGACCGGAACCTCGATGGAAAATGGGACGCCACGGGCATCAGCGATTCCTGCCTCGATCTCGATGGCAACGCACTGGCTTCCCCGCCCGCCGGCCCCACGCGGTCATACATGAATTTTACCGCCGGAATGCTTTCCCGCGACAGCAATGGAAACGTGACCGCGCTGCTCGATCCATTCGGCTACCCCTACGGCTATTCCACTGCTTTCCAGGGCGACGTCGCGACCGGCGTCAACCCGCCCACCCACGGCTACAATCCCCCCTATGACCTCTGGTCCACCGGCGGAAACGTGGTGCAGGCCGGCGATTCGGCGGCCCAAATCGCAGTCAAGCGCGCGCAGTGGATCACCAACTGGCAGAACTCCGGCGCAAACATTGGGCAATAAAACTTTGTTTATCAGCGTTTGACAGCCCGGTTCAGCTCCAGTGCGCCAGGCACGCGGCGATGAAGCCCTTGAAAAGCGGGTGGGGGGAGTTCGGCTTTGACTTGAACTCCGGGTGATACTGGCAGGCCAGGAACCACGGGTGGTCCTTCAACTCGATCAATTCCACCAGCGTGCCGTCCGGCGACGTGCCCGCAATCACGAAACCCTTCTCCGTCATCACGTCGTGGTATTTCATGTTGAATTCGTACCGGTGCCGGTGCCGCTCCATGATCTCCGACGTGCCGTACACCTGCCGGCCCAGCGTTCCATCCACGATTTTCGTCGGCCAGGTGCCGAGGCGCATGGAGGCGCCCTTGTTGGTCACGCCGCGCTGCTGGTCGAGGAGGCTGATGACAGGGTCGGGAGTTTCGAGGTCGAACTCGGTGCTGTTTGCGTTTTTCAGGCCGCAGACGTTGCGGGCAAATTCGATGGTCGCCACTTGCATCCCGAGACAAAGACCGAGATAGGGGACCTTGTTCTCGCGCGCATAGGTGACCGCGCGGATTTTCCCCTCGATGCCGCGGTCGCCGAACCCGCCGGGGACGAGCACACCGGCCACGTCCTTGAGGAAATTCGCCGGATCGGCGCTTTCGAGTTCCTCGGCGTCCACGCGCACAAGGTCGATGCCGCAATCGTGCGCTGCCGCCGCATGCGTAAGCGATTCGTAAATGCTCTTGTAGGCGTCCTGCAGGTCGATGTATTTGCCCACCACCGCGACTTTCACCCGCTTCTTCGGGTTGATCACGCGCTGGACGAATTTGCGCCAGTCAGTCGTGTCGGGCTGCGGCGTGGTGAGGCCGAGGATGCGGCAGACGGTCTCGTCGAGCTTCTCCTTTTGGAGCATGAGTGGCATCTCGTAAATCGTGTGGTCCACGTCGCGCGCCTCCACCACCGCGTCGAGCGGCACGTTGCAGAACATCGAGAGCTTCTTGCGCACGTCATCGCCGAGCTCGCGCTCGCAACGGCAAATCAAGACCTGCGGCTGGAGGCCGATCTCGCGCAGCTTCGCGATGCTCTGCTGCGACGGCTTCGTCTTCAATTCGCCCGCCGCCTTGATGTAAGGCACGAGCGTCACGTGCATAATGAGCACATTTTGCGGCCCCACTTCGAGCGTGAACTGCCGGATCGCCTCGAGGAACGGCAACCCCTCGATGTCGCCCGTGGTGCCGCCGATTTCCGTGATGATGATGTCGCCCGGCTTTTCCTGCTCGAGCTCCTTGATGTGCGATTTGATTTCGTCGGTGATGTGGGGAATCACTTGGACCGTGTTGCCGAGGTAATCGCCGCGGCGCTCCTTCGTGAGCACCGTCTCGTAAATCTGCCCGCTCGTGATGTTGTTTGATTTCGAGAGCACGCAGTTCGTAAACCGCTCGTAATGCCCCAGGTCGAGGTCGGTCTCCGCGCCGTCGTTGAGCACATAGACCTCGCCGTGCTGGAACGGATTCATCGTCCCGGGATCGACATTCAAATACGGGTCGAATTTCTGCATGATCACCTTCAGCCCGCGGTGTTCGAGCAGCGTGCCGAGCGCCGCCGCCGCAAGCCCCTTGCCGAGTGAACTGACCACGCCGCCCGTGACAAAAATGTATTTCATAGCTTTTTCAAACTCGCCTCCGCAAACCTGACATCATCCGGAGTATCGACTCCGATGGAAGCTTTTTTGGTGATGAGCACGCGAATTTTAGCGCCGTTTTCCAGCGCGCGCAATTGTTCGAGTTGCTCTGTCTTTTCCAGCGCTCCCGGCTTCCACCGGATGAACTCCAGCAAAAATTTCCGCGTGTAACCGTAGATCCCCTGGTGCCGGTAATACGTGGCCGCCGTCCCTTTGCCGCTATCGGCAACAATGCCTTTGTCGCGAGGGTAGGGGACCGGGCTGCGCGAGAAATAAAGCGCATCCCCCGCGCGGTCGAGCACGACCTTCACCGCATTCGGGTTCGCCGGGTCTTCGCCGGGCGCGAAGGGATTCGCCGCGGTGATCATCGGGATTTTCGGGTCCGCAGCGAGCGTCTTCGCGAGGCGGCTGATCAGCGCCGGGTCGACCACCGGCTCGTCGCCCTGCACATTGATGATCCGCGTGAACGCCGCCGGCAGTTTCCTCGCCACCTCCGCGATGCGGTCCGTGCCGCTCACGTGGTTTGGCGAGGTGAGCGAAACCTCCGCGCCAAAGGCAAAAGCCGCATCCGCGATCCGCATGTCATCCGTCGCGATGATCACCGAGTCGATGGCCGCCGCACCCATCGTCCGCTCCCACACGTGCTGCACGAGCGGCTTGCCGGCGATTGGATGGAGCGCCTTGCCCGGGAACCGGGTCGAGCCCCAGCGGGCGGGAATGATCGCGGCGGTCTTAGACATCCGCGTTTTGTAAAATGATGTCCACCGCCTCGACAACATCTTTCGCCACAAAATCCGGCCGCGGCTCGCCGGGCTCCTCGCGCGAACCCAGCAGCGCGAAAATCGTCCGCACCCCCGCGCGCCGCCCGCACTCGATGTCCGAGCCCTTGTCGCCCACGAAAAACGATCGCGCGAGGTCGATGCCGTGCTCGTCCGCCGCCTCGAACACCATGCCGGGAAGCGGCTTGCGGCGCGTAGAGGGCTGCCCCGGCGCATCCGGGCAGAAATAGGTCGCGTCCAGGACATCCGCGCCGATCTGCCGCCGCACCTCCTCCTCGACCGCGCGGTATTGCGCCTCCGTCATGTAGCCGCGCCCGATGCCCGACTGGTTTGTTATAACGATGTTTTTATACCCCGCCTTCTTGAGTCGCTGCAGCGCCTCTCGTACGCCCGGGTGGATGAACACCTTCTTCGGGTCGCTGCAATAATCGACGTCCACCATCAACGTCCCGTCGCGGTCGAAAAACACCGCCGGCGCGCTCCCGCCCTCGGGGTTACCTGGCATGGGTTTCGAAGCTCTGGATCAATTCCTCGCGCGTCACCACAGCCGTGCCGAGCTTGCCCACCACGATCCCGCTCGCGTGGTTGGAAATCTCCGCGGCCTCGGGAGGCGTCGCCTTGGCGCTCAGCGCGAGCGTAAAGAGCGCGATCGCCGTGTCGCCCGCGCCGGAAACATCGAAGACCTCCCGCGCCCGTGTGGGAATATGAAACGGCGATTGCCCCGGGCGGAAAAGCATCATCCCATGCTCGCCGAGTGTGATCAGCAAGTTTTCGGTGGCCCATCTTTCGAGCAGGACTTTCCCCACCTCCAGCAACTCCGCATCGTGCACCGGCGGATCAATGGGATCCGTCCAAGGCCTGCCCGCCGCGGCAAACGCCTCGCTCCGGTTGGGCGTGATGGCGGTCACCTCGTGCCAGCGGAGCCGGTTGTTCGGGTTGGGATCGACCGTGATCGTCACACCCGCCTTGCGAGCGATCGCGATGATCCGGTCCACGAGTTCCTGCTGGAGCAGCCCCTTCCCGTAGTCCTCAAAAATAATCGCATTCAGCCCCGGGACCGACTCCTCGATCCGCTTCACCAGGAAATCCGTCTGCGCCGGCGTGAGGCTCACTTTTTTCTCCCGGTCCACGCGCACCACCTGCTGGTGCCCGGCGATGATGCGGGTCTTGACGATCGTCTGGTAGCCGGTGAATTCGAGCAGGTGCCCGAGATCGATTTTATTGTCCGTCAGCAACGCCCGCAATTGCCCCGCGTGCGCGCAGGTCCCGATGAGCCCCATCACGCTCACATGGCTCGAAAATTCGCGCAAATTGCGCGCCACGTTCGCCGAGCCGCCGGGGAAATATGACTGCCGCACCACCTCCACCACCGGCACCGGCGCCTCGGGCGAAATGCGGCGCACATTGCCCCAGATGAATTCATCGAGCATCAGGTCGCCGATCACCAGGATTTTGGTGTTCCCGAAGGCATTCAAAAGCTGGTCCAGCCGGTCGCGATTCATGGGAATACGAAGGGTGAAATCATCGCCCGGATTGCGAATGAAAGGCGAAATCGTGTCAATTCAATTTGTTTGCGCGCCCTGCACGTTTCATCGCCTGCCAAAAATCTCAACCACTACAACAAGCAAAATCCATCCCGCACCAATCAATCTCACTGCTAGTGGCGTGGGCATTTTTATTCGGTCGTGATGAAACCATGA
>DASZPK010000646.1:0-2081 GCA_035550335.1 Chthoniobacteraceae bacterium
GCGCGTCCTGGTATTGCTCCGCGGCCTCCTGCGCGTGTCCCGGCATCGCCATGAATGCATTGCCGAGCATGTAATGCGCCTCGAGCATATCGGGCTTGAGCCGGAGCGCGGCTTGGAATTGCGTGACCGCATCGGCGATGCGCCCGGGTTTGCCCATGAGCAGGGCGCCGAGCGTGAAGTGCGATTGCGCCTCGTCCGGCTTGAGCCGCACCGACGCCTCCAAATTGGCGATCGCCTCATCGATATGCTCGGGCGAGCGCGCCAGCGCGCCACCGAGCAGATAATGCGCAAACGCGTCGTCCGGGTCGATTTTCACGGATTCCTGCAACGAGGTGATCGCATCGTCCACGCGCCCCATGTCGATGAAAATTTGCGCGATGCGATCCTTGATCATCACGTCGCGCGGCCTGAGATCGAGCGCTTCGTGCATTTGGTCCAGGGCATCCATTACGCGCCCCGGCTCCCGGATCAGCACCAGCCCGTAATTGAAATGCGCCATGCCGCTGTCGGGATTGTCGGTGATCATCTGCTGGTAAAAAACGTCCATGTCCTGGTACATGCGGCATTGGCGCTGGGTCATTCGGCCCAGGATAAGTGCGAACACCGCCGTCGCAACCGGCACAGTCCATCGCACCGCTTCCCCGCCGTATTTCCCGGCCGCCCAAGCCAGCGCCGAGGCGAGCGGAACGATGAGCCCGAGGCCGGGCACGTAAAAAAAGTGGTCGGCCACAAACGAAAAGCGGAACCAGTTGACATAAAACAAACCCATCACCGGGACGAGATTCCCGGTGTAAAACAGGAACGCCGCCAGGGGCGCGCGGTTCCGGCGTGCCAGCAGGCAAAGCGCCGCCCCGGTCACGACGAGCCCCGCCGGGAAAAGCCACTGCCACCACGATGACACGCTGATCTCCCATCGCGGATAATTGAACATCAGCCCCGTCGGCCAGAAAAATTTCCCGAGGTAAAACCACGGAACGCGGCACGCCAGCAGGAAATGCTGGGCCGGCGTAAGCGAAAAATCCGAGCCGAGGAGGTCGTAGCCTTCCTTCTCGATGTGGCCGGAATAGATGCCGAACGCCAGCGCGGCTGCAAACCATGGGAGCAGGGGCGCGGCATCGCGCTTCCAGTCAATCCGGCCTTTGCGCCACCACCCGATCACGAGCAGCACGGCGGGCAGCGTTCCCGCCGTGGTTTTGCTGAGCAGCGCGCAGAGGAAAAGCAGCGAGGCGAGGGGATACCATCGCAGGCGCTTGTCTTCAAAATTCAGCCAAACAAACGCGGAGGCCATGAAAAACAATGTTGAAAGGGTGTTTTTCTGTTCCGAAATCCACGCCACCGTTTCCACGTTCACCGGGTGCAGCGCGAAGACGAAAGCCGCGAGCCACGCCCCCGGCAGCGCAAGGCGCCGCATCACCGCCACCAGCAGGAGCGCGACCCCCGCGTGCTGGAAAAGATTCATCAAGTGATAGCATCTCGTGTCCTCCCCCCAGAGCCGGTATTCCACCCACATCGCCGAGTGCATCAGCGGGTAGTAGGAGAAATCGCGCGGCGGCGAAAACCAAATGCGCCACAGCCCGTGGAGCGAGCGCAGATCGGGCATCGTCATGAGCCGGTCGTCGTCGAAGACCTGCTCGCCGTGGATGGCCCGGTAATAGAAAGTGAAAAGCAGCGCCACAAGCGCCGCCGCGGCCAGCGCATCCCGCGGGCCGAACAGCCTGGGGGCCGCAGCGTGGGTGCCGGGAGGGTTGTCCGCCATAGAGGCAGCATGATTAATTTAGGAGCGGCAATTTAGAAAGGAAGAAACGCCGCCCGCGGGATGTTCAACTCATTTGAATAAGAGGAGGGCCCTTGCCGTCAGAAAAAACGGCTGGAAAATCGGCCGCAATCCCGGATTATATAAACATATGAAAGCAGTTTGGCTTGTCGGTATCCTGTTTCTCACGCAGGCAGTCTCCTTTGCGGGCGACACCGCGTACGACGCATTGCGCCTCATCGGTAAAGACAACCGGGATTTGCTCAACCACGTGGTCGAGGCAAAGGGGAGCAACGGCCAGCCGCAGCCGGTCGTTTTGACCATCGTG
>DASZPK010000647.1:0-1773 GCA_035550335.1 Chthoniobacteraceae bacterium
TCTGCACGTTCAAGGCCTTCCCCGACGAATACACGCAGGCTTGGAATGTCGGCGTGATCGTGCCCCGTAGCTTCTACCTCGCGCAGTTGGAACGCATCCGGTACCGCGTGCTCTGGGCGTCGGTCGCGCTCATCGCGGCCATCGTCGCCATCGGCGGCCTCATCCTCCACAGCATCGGCAAGGCGCACTCCGTGGTCGTAAGCGAGGCGTCGCGGATGAACGCCTTCGAGTTCTCGCCCTCCAAAAATTCCTCGCGCCTCCGCGACATCGGGGACGTCCTTGCCAGCCTCGAAAAAGCAAAGACCGCCATGCGCGCGATGGGCAAATATGTGCCGGTGGACCTCGTCAAGCGCCTCTACCATGTCGGTCGCGAACCGGCTCTCGGCGGCGAATGCACCGACCTCTCCGTCCTTTTCACCGACATTCGCGGTTTTACATCGTTTGCCGAGCGCCATGACCCCGACAAGGTCGCGGAAATCCTTGGACGCTATTTGCAAGTCGTGGCCGCGGCCGTCCAGGGTGAAAAAGGGACCATCGACAAATTCATCGGCGATGCCGTAATGGCTTTTTGGAACGCTCCTGAGGAAGTGCCCGGCCATGCCCTCCTCGCCTGCCGGGCCGCGCTGCACAGCCGCTCGTCGCTAAAGGCACTCTATGATTCCCCCGAATGGGGAGATACCCCGCGGTTTGAAACGCGCTACGGCCTGCACCGCTGTTCCGCCTACGTCGGCCATTTCGGCGCGCCCGACCGCTTCAATTACACCGCCATCGGCGACGGCATCAACCTCGCCTCGCGCCTCGAGGGCCTCAACAAACACTACGGCACCGCCATCATCGCGAGCGAAGACATTTACCAGGCCGCGAAAGAATCCTTCGAGTTCCGCCTGCTCGACCGCGTCGCGGTGAAAGGCAAGGCGCAGGGGGTCACGATCTACGAACTCCTTGGCGAAAAAGCACCCGGTGCCAGCCTGCGTTCACCCGCAATCGAGAAATACGAGAAAGCCTTCGGCGAATTCCAGCGCGGCGATTTCCGCGCGGCCCTGGCGCTCATCGAAAACGAATCGCAGGACGCCCCGAGCCTTGTGCTGGCCGCCCGCTGCCGCGATTTCATCGGGCATCCCCCGGCCCCGGGATGGGACGGCCTCCATGTTTTCGAAACCAAATAGTACGCCGCTCGTTAAACAGTGTTTACGCAACGCTTCACTCCCGCTCGCGCAGCCACTGGATGGCGAAGTGCTGCAATTCAAAAGCGTTTTGCAAATTCAGCTTCTCCTTGATGCGCGCGCGATAGGTGTCGACGGTGGCGATGCTCAGGTCGAGCGTTTCCGCGATGGCGCGCGACGTTTGCCCTCGCCCGATCATTTCCAGCACCACGAGCTCGCGGTCGGAAAGCCGGTCGATGGTGCGCGGCTTGATGCTTTTCATCCCGCTCGGCGCGAATTTGTGCAGGACGTTGGAAACCATTTTATCCGAGAGATAGATGTCCCCGGAGAGCACCTTGCGCACCGCCGAGAGCACCTCCTGCGATGAGCGGTGCTTGGTGATGTAACCCTTCGCACCCGCGCGCAGGGCGCGCTCGGCGTAGAGCGATTCGTCGTGCATCGAGAGCACTAGCACGGGCACGGACATCGAGAGCATCTTCAGCCCCTTGATCAATTCCAGGCCGCTGCTCCCGTTCAACGTGATGTCCACGATGACCAGGTCGGGCGAGATGTTGCGGATGATCCGCATCGCCTGCTGGATGTTGTCCGCCTCCCCCGATACCTCGAGGTC
>DASZPK010000648.1:0-2157 GCA_035550335.1 Chthoniobacteraceae bacterium
AAGCGGAAGGAGTTCGTCGATCGCGCGCTGAACGAAATGCGCCAGCACCAAGGCGACCAGCCGCCCCGCGATGTCGACGACAAGAACATCCAGAAAATCGTGGACCAGGGGCTGCACTCGTTTTACAGCGACGCCAGCGCCGACACGAAACTCGACCTCTCCCCGCTCATCGAGCAGATGCAGAAAAACATGCAGGGCCAGCGATGAAGAAAGGTTTTACATTGGTTGAACTCCTCGTGGTGCTGGTGATCCTGCTTGTGCTTGTCGGCATCACGGTGCCGGTTTACACGCGCATCACGGAACGGGGACGGGCGACCGCCTGCGTCTCGAACCTGCGCCAGTTGGGCATCGCGCTCAATCTCTACCTCAACGACAACAACCAGACCATGCCCCCCCTCGCGGCGGGACGCACCAGCATGTCGCAGGATGTGCCGGTGATCGACAACACGCTCAACGCCTACGCCGCCAACCCCGCCGTGTTCGCCTGCCCGTCCGATTTCAGCGGCATCGCCTCAGCCACGGGCACGAGCTATTACTGGAACTCCGCGCTGAGCGGGCAGCGCGTGGCGAACTTGAATTTCCTCGCGATCGCCGATGCCACGCGCATCCCCGTGTTGGGCGACAAGCAGGCTTTCCATCCCTACGCGCAAAACAAAGTCAACATCCTCTACGCCGACGGGCACGCCACGCAGGACCTGAAGTTTTTCACGAGCCAATGATCCGTTTCGAGCATCTCGGCAAAACATTCAAGGGCCGGTGCGCGCTGGAGGATCTCACGCTCGAAATTCCCAAGGGCGAAATCTTCGGCCTGCTCGGCCATAACGGCGCGGGCAAAAGCACCACGTTTGGCATGCTGCTCGGGCAGGTTCACCCGACGACCGGCGAGGCGTTCATCCGGGGCGTCTCCGTGCAGCGCGAACGCGGCAAGGCGCTGCGCGGCGTGGGCGCGATCTTCGAGACGCCCGGCTTTTACGATTACCTCAGCGGCTGGGCGAACCTCCGCATCTTCACCGGCTACACCGCGAAGCTTTCCAACGCCGAGCTGGAGGAGACTGTGCGCTTCGTCGGCCTCGATAAGCGTATCCATGACCCGGTGCGCGTTTACAGCCATGGCATGCGCCAGCGGCTCGCGCTCGCGCAGGCGCTGCTTCCCCGCCCGGAGCTGGTGCTGCTCGACGAACCCGCCGAAGGCCTCGATCCCGAGGGCATCCATGAAATGCGCCACCTCATCCTCCGCCTCAACCGCGAGCACGGCATGACCGTTTTACTCAGCTCGCACCAGCTTGCCGAGGTGGAACAATTGTGTAACAACGGCGCGATCCTCAACCAGGGACGCCTCGTCTTCCACGGCAAATGGAGCGACCTCGCCACCGGCAACGCGCGCTACCACATTCAGCTCGCCGACTGGGTTTCCGGGCGCGTGATCCTCGAAAAATGCGGCGCGATCATCGTGAGCGAAGGCGTCATCGAGCTCCCCGACGGGAAGGAAATCGCTGATGTCGTCACCGCCCTCGTCATGGGAGGCGCGCGCGTGAATGCGGTGGAGCAACTGCGCCAGACGCTCGAGGAACTTTACCTGAAGCGAATTTCCAAGGCATGAGCTTGTTCCTCCATCAACTCGGCAATGAGCTTAAAAAAATGTTCGCTCGCAAGCGGACTTATATCGGCTTTGGAGCGTTCCTGGCGATGGAGTTCCTGATCCTTGTTCTCGTCAATACTCCCCCATCCCAACGGCGAATCCGGCACATGATCGAAGAGAACGGTTACGCCTTCGACCAATATTTTTCGGGGCTGACACTCGCCTTCGACATCATTTCCACCACCTCGGTCATGCTTGGCAGCCTGTTTCTCGCGCTGGTTTCGGGCGACCTGATGGCCAAGGAAGTCGAGGATGGCACCCTGCGCATGATGCTCTGCCGTCCCGTGGCGCGCAGCCGCGTCGTCATTCTTAAATACATCTCGTGCGTGATTTACACGATCGCGCTCATTCTTTTCATTGCGGTGACCGGATTGCTCGCGGGCTTGCTGTACCGCGGATGGGGAGGCATGTTCGTTTTCTCGCCGCTTGAGCGGATTTTCGCGCTGCACGATGCCACGACCGGCTTTCATTGTTACATTCAATCCGTTCCGTTGCTGGCGCTGAGCATGGTCACTGTA
>DASZPK010000649.1:0-2062 GCA_035550335.1 Chthoniobacteraceae bacterium
ATCCGTTGCGAGGAAAGGCGCTCCGAAACGCACGCGCGCGCGCGATCCCGAGTGGACGCTGCGACTTTACATCGCCGGCGAGACCACGCGTTCGCTTGGCGCGCTTTCCAATCTCACGCGCCTCTGCGAGGAGCACCTGGCGGGGCGTTACAGCATCGAGGTCATCGACATCATCAAGCAGCCCCACCTGGCGCAGAACGACCAGATCGTCGCGCTCCCCACCCTGGTGCGCAAACTCCCGCAGCCCATCCGGCGTATTGTAGGCGACCTCGCCAACGCGGACAAAGTCATGGTCGGCTTGGAAATCCGCGCAATTTCCACGTAACCAAGGGGCCAATTCACCTCGCAATCCGATTTCGATACGATGAAAGCACGTAAAGCCCATGCGGGCGGGGCCGGTCGAAAACTCGGCGACATCCTGAAAAGGTCCGCGGACGGTAAATACGTGCTGCGCCTTTACATCACCGGCTCCACCTTGCGCTCCACCGAGGCCATCACAAACCTCCGCTCGCTGTGCGAGGAATTCCTGCCCGGCCGCTACGACCTCGAAGTGATCGACATCTACCAGCAACCGGCAATCGCCGGCCGCGAGCAGATCATCGCCGCCCCCACGCTCGTCAAACAACTCCCGCTCCCGCCGAGGCGTTTAATCGGCAATCTCTCCGACCGGGACAAGATGATCCTCGCGCTCAATCTCGTGAAGGAAGACGGCGACACCACACACAAATCCCGCACCCGCTGGATCAAACTGTGAAAAAGCAACGCTCCATATCCGCGAAAAAAGCCCGCGCCGCCGCGCACAAGATGCGCAAGCCCCGCGCCACCTCCAAACCCGCGCGAAAAAAATCCGCCGCAGCCGCGCGCTCGAAATCCCTCCCGCCGCCGAAAGGCCTTTGGGTAAGCCGCGACAAAATGGACCGCGTGCTTGACCGCCTCCGCGAAGCCCAGGAGACCCTCAACGCCATCCGCAGCGGCGATGTGGATGCCGTGGTCGTCACCGGCTCGAAGGGGAACCACGTTTACACCCTCACCAGCGCCGAGCAGCCCTACCGCGTCTTTGTCGAGCACATGCAGGAAGGCGCGCTCACGGTCTCCGCCGGGGGCATCATCCTCTATTGCAACAAACGCTTCGCCGAAATGGCGAACCTGCCGCTCGAGCGCGTAATCAGCGCGAAAATCTCCGATTTCATCACCATCCAGGCATGGGACGTCCTCGCCGAGGTGTTTAACAAAAGCGGCCGCAGCGTAAAATGCGAGGATGTCCTCCAGTCCCGCGGCCGAAGGATCCTCTCCGTCACTTACACCGCCAGCCTGATCCCCATGGACGAGCAAAAAGTGATGTGCCTCGTCGTCACCGACCTCACCCAGCAGCGCGAGCATGAAAACCTCCGCCTCGCAAAAGACCTCGCCGAAAAAGCCAGCCTCGCCAAGGACAGTTTCCTCGCCACGCTGAGCCACGAGCTGCGCACCCCGCTCACGCCGGCGCTCATCACCTCCATCTCCCTCGAGGAAAACGAGGAGCTCCCCGAGTCGCTGCGGCAGGATGTTTCGATGATCCGCCGCAACATCGAGCTGGAAGCCCGCCTCATCGACGACCTGCTCGACCTCACCCGCATTTCCCACGGCAAGTTTGAAATTGCGCTCGCACCGATGGATGTCCACGCCGTCCTCAACCGCGTGATCGAGATTTGCCGCTCCACCATCGACGCCAAGCGCCAGCGCCTTCAGGTCGAGTTCGGCGCCAAAAACCCGCTCACCATGGGCGACGGCATCCGTCTCCAGCAGGTGTTCTGGAATATCATTCGCAACGCCGTGAAATTCACCCCGCAGGAGGGCACCATCACCATCGCCACCAGCAACACCGAAAAGGAAATCCGGATCGCGATCGCCGACACCGGCATCGGGTTCGAGGCGGAGTCCGCGCCGAAACTTTTCCACGCCTTCGAGCAGGCCGGGAGGGACATCACGCGGCAGTTCGGCGGGCTCGGGCTCGGGCTGGCGATCAGCCGCTCCATCGTGGACGCGCATGGGGGGCGCATTACCGCGACCAGCGAAGGCATCC
>DASZPK010000650.1:0-6318 GCA_035550335.1 Chthoniobacteraceae bacterium
TGCCCCGTAACGGCCTGCTCGGCGCCCTCGGTACCGGTATGCACGGCGGTCACGGCGTATCCCATCGGCGCGAGGTAGGTGGAGATCAGGCGGCAGAGTTTTTTGTCGTCGTCGATCACGAGCACGCGCAGCGCGTTGGGATTGGCGGAGGGCTGGGACATGGGCGGCATTATAACGGCCCGCCTGCGGGAAGCGCGATTTTTTACAATGCCTTTACAATTTTCGTGCGCGCCGCACACACGGTCTTTACGTGCGCGATGTCTATTGAAGAAAGAAAAAGGAGATTCATATCGATGAAAAACCGTTTCCTGATTGTTGATGACGATGCGCTGGTATGCCGCGCGACCGCGCGGATGGTGGAGCATCTCACGGGGCTGCCCGCGGAGTGCTGCGCGGATGGGGACGAGGCGTTGCGCCTGTTTCAACGCGATCCCGCCGCGTTTGCGGCCGTGGTCACCGATTATGAAATGCCGGGTATGAACGGCCTGGAACTCGGCGACCGCCTGCGGGCGCTCGCGCCGGGGCTGAAGATGCTGCTGGCCACCGGCAATCCCGGCAAATTGAATGCAACGGATGTAAAACAACACGGTTTCGATTGCGTGCTGGTGAAGCCTTATGCCCTTGGGTCGCTCGGGAATGCCTTGCGCGAAATCCTTTCCCCGGACGAAAGCCCTCTCCACGATGCCGGGTGGCGCTCCTTGCCGGGCTCGACGCTTTTTTTTGAAAGAAACCGCGGAATCCTGCCCGCGGTCATTTGAATCCCACAACCAACGAAAACCAAAAACATGAATACAAAATACCTGGCCCTCTTTGCGCTGGCGTTCGGCCTCACGGCATGGACGCTTTGCGCGCAGGACGACAAGCAGCAGCAACCCGTGCCACCGCCCGATGCCCCGATGACGGACGATAACGGCGCGACTTCAAAACAGCCCCCGCCGCCTCCCCCGGATGTCATGAACAGCGGCACCGACCAAGGCCAGCAACAGCAACCGCCTCCTCCACCGCCGCCCCATCCGCCGGTGCCGCTCATCATCCGGGCGCTCGACGCGAACCACGACGGCATCATCGACGCGCAGAAGATCGCCAATGCCCCCGCCGCGCTCAAGAGCCTCGACAAAAATGGGGACGGCAAGCTGACTCCCGATGAATACATGGGGCCGATGCCTCCGCCCGGCGGCCCGAAAAAGGGACAAGGCGATGGCAAGGACAAGGACCAGGATCAATCGCAAGGCGGCAGGCAGGAAGATGAGTCGGGCTCACAGCAACAGCAGCAACAGGACCCGCAGAAAGGCCCGCGCAGGCGTCCGCATCCGCCGGTATGGCCGATCATCGCGGCGCTCGATGCGAACCACGACGGCATCATCGACGCGAGCGAAATCGCGAATGCCAGCGAGGCGCTCAAATCGCTCGATAAAAACGGTGATGGCAAACTCACACCCGACGAATACATGCCGAAGCCGCCCAAACCCCTGAAGGATGGCCAGCAGCAGCAAAACCAAAATGACGACGCGCAAAGCGAGGGCAACGGCCAGCAGCCTCCCCCGCCGCCACGTGGGCCAGGCCCCGGCCCGGGCGGGCCGACGGGCAGGTAGGTTTCCATAGGCAGGGCCGGGTCCCGTTCATTCCCTGGCGGGACCCGGACCCTTGCGTTACAAGCGTTGCGGCCAAAATTCCGTGTCGCACGAGGCCAATCCGATGTGCTATTCCTTACACGCCACGCCATGCTCGATGACCTCGAAAAAATACTGCTCCATGAGGAGGAAATCCTCGCCCGCCTCGACGCGCTGGCGGAGACGCTCACGAAGGAATACCGCGAAAAGGAATTGACGGTGGTCGCGGTGCTCAACGGGAGCATTATTTTCGCCGCCGACTTGCTGCGGCGTATTCCGCTTCCGCTCAAGCTCGATTGCGTGAGCGTCGCCAGCTACCACGGCGGCGCGGAGAGCACGGGCCGCGTGACCTTTGACCAGCTCACGATGCCGGATGTGGACGGGCGGCACGTGTTGATCGTGGACGACATCCTCGACAGCGGGCGCACGCTTCATGCGATCCGCGAAAAGCTCCTCGCCGAGGCGCGGCCAAAAAGCATCCGCATCTGCGTGCTGCTGCGCAAGACGAAGGAGCGCGCGAAACCGGCGGAGGCCGATTGGGTCGGCTTCGACATCGCCGATGAATTTGTGGTCGGCTACGGGCTTGATTACCAGGAGCGCTATCGGAATCTGCGGCTCATCGGCGTGCTGCGGAAGGAATTGATCGAGGGGGCTTGACCAAGGAGACGCTACTTACCGTCTCTTTGGCGGCGCGACCTGCCGCAGGAACTTAAGCTCGTCCAATGCGAGACGGCAGCCGTCTATCGATGGATGGACTGTGGCGGGAAATGGAGTGACGGCCATGCCGAGCTGATTGGCGAGGGTCTGCGCAAGGCCCGGGATCGCCATGGCGCTTCCTGTTGCGTGGATCGTGGCGCGTGCCAAATCCGATTGCTGCTCATGGGTGAGACTGCGGATGGTATTTTTAATACGCTCCGTGATTCGGACCAGTGAAGGCATGAGCCCGGTCGTGATTTCCGCTGGGGAGAGAAGTTGCCCGGTCATTCCGCCCTGGCCGCTCTTTCCAGTCCAGACCTCCCATCCTTGCACGGCGGATGCGGCGCCCGCGTTGATGCCGACGGACATCAGTAGATCTTCGAGCGGCTGGAGGTCGGGCTTGAACTGCCGGGACACGATGAAATGATTCCTCGCATCCTCCACAAATGTTTTCGTGCCGATGGCCCCGCCGGCGCTGGCGAGCACGCCCGAAAGCGAGATGACCGTAAATTCAAACCAATCGTCCGAAACGGAAAGCACCGCGTGAAGTTCCGGTTTTTGGATCTCGAGTTTCATGCCGATGGCGGTCGCCACGCCCATGTCGATCAGGTAAACCTCGCGCGCTCCGCCGGTGGCGACCAGATGTTTCATGACCATTTTTTTGATCGCGGAATTTCCGGGGTCGCCGGGCGGAACGGGCACGATGACCCGCGGACGCACGATGCTTCGGACATGCAGTTTTTTCATCCCATGGCGGAGCAACGCCAATGCCGCCTCATAATTGCCGGGCATCCCCTCGATGAGGACCCGGACCACCGTGATATTTTCCGGGGCCTTGCCGAGCATAGCCTTTGCTTCCGCACCGTATGCCAGCGCCCTGTTCGTGCCGGCTTGCATCGCCACGTATGCGGGAATGACCAGCGGCTCCGGATGTTCCCGCGTGCTGAAGAGGAAGGAATCGTCCGCGAGCGAAATCGCAATGTCGTTGCTGAAGAGACTCATGATTTCATTTTCGCGAGCAGCCAGTGGAACTCCGCTGCGATGCTGTGCGTGATTCCACCCGCGCGCAAATCCTCCGGCAGCACGTCGAATGTGTAGGTCTCGATTTCGAGATGCGTCGTCCCCCCCGCGCGCACCGCCGCGAAGAATTCCGGCGTGAGCAGCGACCCGGTCGAGCCGAGCGCCCAGTACCGCTCCACGAAAAGCGGCACGTGGAAATGCACGCGCAACTCGCGAGCCTCCTTGTGCGAAGGAAGCTCGTCCAGCGCCTCGGGGAGATCGTTCCACGATAAAATTTCGCCCGATGCCGTGCGCGCCTTCACCTGGTGGAAATAGACCGGCTCGCAGAACTCCTGCAGTTCCTGCAATTGCGCCGCATCGCAATGCCCGCGCAGCGCCGCGCTCACCTGGATCTTCGAAATGCGAATCCCCTCCGCAGCATATCGCGCCAGCGATTCCGCGAGGTTCTCGAACTGGATCGCCACATGGCACGTATCGAAACAGACGCCTATGTGTCGCCGCAAAATCTCCTCCGGCAATTTCTTTGCTCCGAGGCGGAAGAGCGACTCCTTGAAAAAGCGCACCGTCTCCTCCGTCGTTTCGAGATAGCAGCATGGCTCCGGCTCCAGCCCGAGGTGGATTTCCTTCCCGGTCTTCTCGCGGATTTCATGCAGCGCCTGCGCGCAATCGACGAGGTTCGCCACCACCTGCTCCACGTCGGCGTCCGATTCGATCCAACCCTTGAACGCGCAAGGCACCGTGCTGATGCTCCCATCCATCCCCTCCGGCAGCAGCACCGCCAGGATTTTCGCGAGCGCGAGCGTGTAATCGCGCCGTTCCGCCGTGCGCCAATCGGGCTTGTAAACATTCTCCTTCACCCGCCCCGCATGGAACTGCCCGTACGGAAACCCATTGATCGTGAAAGCGTAGAGATTATTCGCGGCGAAAAAATCGCGCGCCTCCTCGAGCTTCCCCGGCGCGAGCAATTCCTGCGCGGCGCGCGCGCTGAGCCGCAGCCCGAGCCCGAACGGTTTCCCTTCCGCCACGCGGTCACGCACCGCCATCGCATGCTCGCGGATCGCGACAAAATTCTCCTCCCAGCTTTCGCCTTTGTGGACGTTTAAACAATATGTCAAATGAAGCGGGGGTTTGTCGCTGATGCGCATTGGTTATCGAATTGATTTTATATCGGCTGAGTCCGCGTATTTAACATCCGGCCCCCACCAGAGCCCGTTTTTTTGTTGGAGCGCATTATAAGCGTGTTGAAGCACGGGGCGGGAGTATAGCTTGGCCGCGGACAATTTGCCACGAATGTGCCTCTGTATTCTTCCCGACAGTTTTGTCAGCGCCTTCCAGTCGCAATCGTCCGCAGGATACATGGAGCGCTTACATGCGCCTGCTTCGTTCCAATGTCCGTAGTGGGTGTGATAAATAACGCCGTCCTGCAGGCCGTTCAAGTAAAGTTGAATAAGTCCCGCTCCTCTCACCGAGTATCGAAATGAATGGCCCAAACGTGCGGCTGTGTCAGCGTTAAAATCAGCCCGCTCGAAAACGGGCTGCTTCATGACAGACGGAGACCAAAGTTGCAAATTCCCCGCCCGATACGATCCGAGCTTGAAAGCCGCTTCCAATTCCGCCAACGAGCGAAAACTTCGGGGTTCGCAGCCGGGGTTCGAGGACAATTCAAATATCACGATGTCGGTCTCGGCGTAAAGAAACTGAACAATATTTCTTAAGTCATCTCCTAAGGCGTAGAAGTCCAAGTTTGCCATGAGGGTTCACCACCAAATAGACGGAATTTGCGGCGACGTAAAGGTCGGGATGATTCGCCGGCATGAACGATTCCGTTTCACGTCAAAAATTGCAAAATGCTTTGTGCCCCCAATCGTTTGTGCTTGAATTGCGCTCCTATGAAAATCGTCGTCGCATATTCCGGCGGGCTCGACACGTCGGTCCTGCTTACCTGGCTCAAGGAAACCTATTCCGCGGACATCGTTGCCTTTTGCGCGGACGTGGGGCAGGAGGAGGAACTCGACGGCCTTGAGGCCAAGGCGCTCCGCACCGGCGCGAGCAAGTGTTACATCGAGGACCTGCGGGAAGAGTTCGCGCGCGATTTCATTTTCCCGATGATCCAGGCCGGCGCGATTTACGAGGGGCAATATTACCTCGGCACCTCCATCGCCCGCCCGCTCATCGCGAAGCGCATGGTCGAGATCGCCAAGGCGGAAAAAGCCGACGCCGTCGCCCACGGCGCCACCGGCAAGGGCAACGACCAGGTGCGCTTCGAACTCACCGCCGCAGCGCTAGCGCCCGAGTTGCAAGTCATCGCCCCGTGGCGGCAGGACCGTTTCCGCGAGCAATTTCCCGGGCGCGCCGAGATGATCGCCTACGCGGAGAAAAACAACATCCCAGTCCTCGCCTCCGCGAAAAAACCGTATTCGATGGACCGCAACCTCCTCCACATTTCGTTTGAGGCCGGCATCCTCGAGGACCCGTGGTTCGACGCCAGCGCGGAAAAAGCGCGCGACATGTATGTGCTGAGCGTCTCCCCCGAGCAGGCGCCCGACAAGGCCGAGCACGTCGAATTGATTTTTGAAAACGGCCTCTGCACCGGCATCGGCTACCACGAACTCGACGCGCTGCTCAAGGACATCAAGCACCCCGGCAGCGTGAAATTCGACTCCGACAACCACGCGCTCCTCTCCCCGTTCTGGGTGATGAAAGTGCTCAACAAACTCGGCGGCAAGCACGGCATCGGCCGCGTCGATCTCGTCGAGAACCGCTTCGTCGGCATGAAATCGCGCGGCGTTTACGAGACCCCCGGCGGCGCCATCCTCCATTTCGCGCACCGCCAGGTCGAGTCGCTCACCATGGACCGCGAGGTCATGCACCTGCGCGACTCGCTCATCCCGAAATATTCGGAGCTGGTCTACTACGGCTTCTGGTTCGCGCCCGAGCGCGAGTTCCTGCAGGCCGCGATCGACGACAGCCAGAAGTACGTCACCGGCACGAT
>DASZPK010000651.1:0-4590 GCA_035550335.1 Chthoniobacteraceae bacterium
CGGAGCATGCCGATGGGGTCCACGCCGAACGAGGAGCCGCCCGCGGGGGTGACGTATTGCATGCGCGAGGTGCCGTCGGGGCGGCGGACGAATTCGCTCTGGAAGCGGCCGTAGAAGTCGATGCACATGCCGGCGGCGGCGTTGCCTTCCTCAACGTCGAACGGGATTTTTGTGGCTGCGTCGGTGAAGTAGCGCGAATTGGCGGAGATTTTCATAATGAGCCGCATGGCGCGCGCCCAGCCCTCGGCGGGGGATTTGGCTTCGAGCATTTGCTGCTGGATGAGCATCTCGAAGGCTTTGCCGACGGAGCCGCTCTGGTTCGGATCGGCGAGGGCGATCTCGCCGAAGTAGCGCGGGTCGGCGAGGTCGGCCCATTGGCTGGGCGCGTTGTCGATTTTCAAGAGGCGGAGTAAATCAGTGTTATAACAAATGCCGAAGGAGGAAAGGCACGCGCCGATCCAGCGGCCCTGCGGGTCCCAATACGGTTCGCCGCCGGTGGTTTGCGGGATGGTTTTGCTGTTGAAGAGTTCCGGGTGTGCGGCGATCACGCCGCTATCGACGAGCCGCCCCGCCTCGGCGGGCTGGATGAAATCGAAGCTGCCGCCGCCGAAAAAAAGATCGATGCCGCAGCCGACATTCGAGGCGAGGAATTCCTTGCGGGCTTGCGTGGCGGGGGAGTTGTCCTGCGGGGTTTTCGGGTTGTCGAACCCTGTTGGCGATTCGGTGCGATGCAACTGGTTTTTCCAGTAGTTTTCAAAGGCGGCGATGTATTCCGAGGTGATGTAGCGCGAGATTTCGCTGGTGCCGCCGGGGGTGCGCCAGTCCACATGGACGTGCTGGCCATGCTTTGCGAAATAATAGTCGTCGAACGCGCGCGCAAAGTCGTAGCGGATGGCTTCGTTGTGGGGGCTGATGATGACAAGCGTGGGCTCGGCGCCGCCGCTGGTCGCCGTGGGTAGGGATTTTTTCGGACGCAGGATGAGCGGCCCCGCGAGCACGAGGATGAAGGCGGCGAGGAGCCAGTAGCGCTTGAGGGCCATGGTGGCTACTCCGGGAGGACGACCACGTCGTCTGGCGCAACGCACGCGTGGATTTCCGCGGCGGTGTCGCGGGGCTGCGGGTTCAACTCGTATATTTTCAGTTTGATGTCGCCAGCGGTGAATTGATGCTGCGCCATTTCGCCGAGGTAAACCGACTCGCCGATGCGGCCTTTCACGCTGTTGGTCGTGGCTGGCCCGGCGCGCAGGGAGAGGGACTCGGGGCGGATGGAGAGCAATACCTCCGTGTCTTTTTGAGGGACCCAGCCGGGTTTGGAAATCACGCCGGTGAATGCGCCGATTGGCGTAAGCACATTCGCCGTTTGGGAAAGCGCTCCGGTGACTTTGCCGCGCACGATGTTCGTCTCGCCGATGAAATCGGCCACGAACCGTGAGTGCGGGCGGCGGTAGATTTCCTGCGGCGTGCCGATTTGCCGGATGACACCGCTTTCCATGAGCGCGATGCGGTCGCCGATGGAAAGCGCTTCCTTCTGGTCATGCGTGACGTAGATCGCGGTGAGGCCCGATTCCTTGCAGATGCGGCGGATTTCGCCGCGCATTTCGAGGCGCAGCTTGGCGTCGAGGTTGGAGAGCGGTTCGTCGAGGAGGAGGCATCGCGGGCGGATGACGAGCGCCCGAGCGAGCGCGATGCGCTGCTGCTGGCCGCCGCTGAGCTGGTGGATGCGGCGCCCGGCGTATTGCTCCATTTTCACCGAGGCGAGCGCCTCGTGCACGCGGCGGTCGGTTTCGTCCTTCGCGACCTTTCGTTCCTCGAGGCCGAAGGCGACGTTTTTCGCGACGGTCATGTGCGGCCAGAGGGCGTAGCTCTGGAACATCATTCCCGTGTTGCGCTGGTGGGGCGGGACGCGGGTGACATCGTCATTGCCGAAAAGAATCCGTCCCTCCTCCGGCTCGTAGAACCCGGCGATGGTGCGCAGCAGGGTGGTCTTGCCGCAGCCGCTCGGGCCGAGGAGGAAGAAAATCTCGCCCTGCCCGACGGCCAGGTCGACCCGGTCGAGCGCGAGGGTGTCGCCGAAGCGTTTGGTGACGTTCGTGGCCGTGATGGAAATCATCGTCGCCTGCATGGATGCCTTTTCGCCAGCGAATGGGCAAATCCTAAATTTCCATCCGCCGATGCGGGTCCGGTATGGTCTTGCGTCGGGGTGCGGAAGACCCTAAATATGGATTCTCATGTTCCCCCATGGAAAAGCAGGATGGTTGCCCGCGCTCTTGTGCGCGGCCGCCTGTTTTGTCTTCTTAAACAACCGGGCGGCGGCCGGGCAGCCGCATGCGCTCATCGTCACCGGGCTCGCCGGCTCGCCGGAAAACGCGGAGGAATTCCACCATCTCGCGTCGGAAACGCAGCGGCTGCTCGTGGCGCGCGGGTTTGCGGCGGACAATGTAGTGGTGATGGCCGACAAGCCGACGCGCGAGACGATCCTCGTGAAACTCGACGCGCTGAAAAAACTCCAGCCTGACGATGAATTCTGGCTCGTGCTTTACGGGGCCGCCGGCATGACGCAGGGGGACATGCCGGCTTTCCAAGTGAGCGGGCCGAGGCTGACGGCGGACGATTTGAAAAAGGCGCTCGATGCGATCCCTGCGAAGCAGTTCGTGTTCATCGGAACGAACGAGAGCGGGCTGTTCCTGCCGGCATTGCAGAACCCCCGGCGCGCCGTGGTCGCGGCCACGAAGGGCGAGGGCGAGCCCGACCAACCGAGGTATCCCGACGAATGGATTGCGGCTTTTGGCGAGAAACCGACGGCATCATTCACCTGGATCGCGGCGCGGGCGTCGGAACTCGTGGAAAAGGAGTACGAAGACTCGGGCATCGTGCAAACGGAGCACGCGCGGCTGGCTGATCCTGTCACGGGCAAAATACTCGAGCCGCCGTTCGGGGTGGACACGACTGCGCCCGCGGAAACGCCTTCTTTGCCCACACCGACGGGTCCCCTGCCCACGGCGTCGGATATCCAGGTCAAGATCAACGATCCGAAGGCCGTGTGGGAACACCAGCCCGCGACGGACGAGACCAAAAAGCTGATCGCCGATGCCAAGGCGGCGGCGAATCCCGGCGGCTACCCGGCGATCATCCTTGAGCAGCGGATCGGTTACACGGTCGAGCAGGACCGGACGGCCGACAAATCGGTGTTTTACAGGGTTTATATTGAGAGCGAGGATGGCGTTTCCAATTGGGCGGATGCAGAGCTGCCGCAATTGCCGCCTGAGGTCACGTCGAAGCTGGATGTCGCGCGCGTGATCCAGCCCGATGGCTCGAGCATCGTTTTCAATCCCGCGAAGCTGGGCGCGCCTTCGGATATGGGGCGCGCCGGCGAAGGGGAAACCAGCGCCACCGTGTTTCTTCCGGAAGTGCATGCCGGCTGCATAGTCGAGATCGGTTTCCAAGTGCGCGAACTTCCCAGCGCAGCCCTGCCCGAGGTTTCGGACGCCGTGGACATCCAGCGCGAAGTCCCCGCGCTCGTGACGCGGATCGAGGTGCGCGTGCCGGAGAAAAAGCCATTCCGCGTGGTGCTGAAAAACAACTCGACGCCCGCGACGGAGACCACGGAAAACGAGCGCCACGTTTACCGCTGGAACCTCGGCCCGCTCGCCGCAGCCGAACCGCTCACAGGCGACCCGCCCGCGCGGGTGTGGACGGCATGGCTCGGTATCAGCTCGCTGCAATCGTGGGATGATTTCGCGGCGTGGTTCCGGCGTATTTCGGCGGGCTCGGATGCGGTGGATGAGAGCGTGCGAAAGACCGCGGCCGACCTCGCCACAGGGGCAAAAACCCGCAGGGAGAAAATCGAGCGGGTATTCGATTTCGTGTCGGCGTTGCGCTATGAGGCGGTGGAAATCGGCATCCAGGGGTTCCGTCCGCGCACACCCGAGCAGGTGCTCGCGAACCGCTACGGCGATTGCAAGGACAAGGCGAACCTGATCGCGGCGATGCTGAAATCGCTGGGGATCGACGCGCAGTTTGCGCTCGTGAACCGCGGGGGCTCGACCGATGTCGATTTCCCGAGCTGGCAGTTCAACCACGCCGTTTGTTTCGTGCCCAAATCGGGCGACGACGGCGATCTCTGGCTCGATTCCACCGAGGGATTCACGCCATTCGGGTCGGTGCCGCCAGGCGACATGGGGCGCAATGCGCTGGTGTTTGAAAAGGAGAAGGCGGAGTTCAAAAAAATTGCGCAGGGCGATGGCGGCATGAGCATGCTGGACGACGAATGGGACCTGCGGCAAGCCGACGCCGGATGGACCGGCACGTTTTCGAGAAAAGCCACCGGGCTCGCCGAGTATGAAATGCGGTCGATTTTCACCGGGCTCAGCCCGTTGCAGCGCCAGGAAAAAATCCATGAGACGCTGTCGCGCCTCTGGCCGCAGGCCGATTTCGGGAAGGCCTCGGTCTCCAGCACCGGCGACCTGCAAAAACCGGTCGCGATGGATGCCGCGTTCACCCTTCCCGCCGGCGGGGCGACCCCGACACTCCCGCTCCCGGCGTTCGCATGGCTCGGTTTGTTCGACATGCCGGACCGCGACCGCCCGCTTT
>DASZPK010000652.1:0-6040 GCA_035550335.1 Chthoniobacteraceae bacterium
AGATCACGGCAAGGTTGAACTGGGCGTCGGCGTAATTCGGGTCGATGGCCACGGCGGTTTCGAGTTCCTTGCGGGCGGCTTCCTGCCAGCCTTTGGCGCTGGCGGTGATGCCAAGGTAATTGCGGGCGATGGCGTCCTTCGGGTTCACGGTCACGGCCTTGGTCAATTTGCTGAGGGCGCCGTCGCCGTCAAAACTCCCCTCGGTGTAAAGCACGATGCCGAGTGTGCGGAGTGAAAATTCGTCATCGGGCGTGACGGCGATCGCCTTGCGCAGGATCTGCTCGGCGTCCTTGAGTTTGCCGCTGCGGAAGAGGACCACGCCGAGGTTGTCGAGGATGTAGAGGTTCTTTGGCTCCTGCTCCATCATGGCGCGGTAGATTTTCTCCGCTTCGCGGTAATGGCCGCTTTCGAATTGTTCCTTGGCCTCCTTGGCCTGCGGCGCGAGCGCATCGGGCACGGGCGGCATGAATGTGGTTTGGACTGCGGGCGCCGCCGAATTGGAAGGAAGCGGCGGCGCGGTCGCGGAAGGGGGCATGTTTTGCCCGGCGGAAGCCGGGGCTGGGGTGGGCGAAGGGGATGCGACGGCTGCCGGGGGCGGGGTGGAAACCGCCATCGGTTGCGGCGTGGCGGCCGGGGCCGGTGTGGGACCCGCCTGGGCGGGGGAAGGCGCGGGAGAGGGGCTTGCGGCCGCCGCGGGCGGCACCGGCTTCTCGGCGATGAGCGAAACCGTGTTGTCCTCGCTGATACTGATTTCCGTTTGTTTAAACAGGCGGCGCTCTTCCTCGGTGAGTTTCACGGGCTCGGTAACATTGGCCATTTCCTGGGCGAGCGGGGAGTCGGCCGGCAACTGGAGTTGGGCGAGTTGGGCGAGGATGAGCTGCTTCTGCTGGTCGCGGTAGGCCTCGGCGTTGCGTTCGCGCCTTACGATGCCGCGCAGCAATTTGTTTTCATCGGTGAGCTTCTGGGCCTCCTCGGAGGAAGGCGCCGCGCCGCCAGTCTTGGCCAGCGAGAGGTCGGAGGTGGCGGTCTCCAACTGGTTCTGGAGATCGTGCATCGCGTTGAGGTTTTCCTGGCTCTGCTTGAGTGCGTCATCGAGGCGTTCCCGGGCGTCGGCGAGGTCCTTCTTCAAGCCGGCAATCTCGGCATCCTTGGCCGGGTTGCCCGCGTTGAGGTCGGCGATGGTTTGCTGGGCGGCGGAGAGCTTTTTGTTGAGGTCGGCGTTTTCCGCCATGAGCTTGTCGATCTGCTCCTGGCCGGCCTTCGCCTTGTTGAGGGCGTCCACGGCGCTGTCGCGCGCGGCGCCGAGGGTGGCGATTTTCGTCTGGGCGTCGTCGTTTTCCTCCTGCAGGGCATCGCGCTCGGCGTCGCGGTCCTTCAATTCGTTTTGCAAACGGGCGATTTCATCCTTCAATTCCTTCTGGCCCTGGGCGTCCCGTGTGTTGCCTGCGACAGCCTCCTTGTATTTGTCCTCGGCCTGCTGCAATTGCGCCTGGGTCTGCGCTTCGTCCACGCGCGCCTTGTCGAGTTGTGCAAGCGTATCTTTGTATTTTTGGTTCAGTTCGTCGTTCTGCGCCTTTGCTTCTGCGTATTTCTTTTTGTAGTCGTCCAATTGGCGCTTGATCTCGTCGTATTTGGCACCGAATCGCTTGAGATCGCTGTCGTCACTGCTTGACGTATCCCCGCTATTGCCGCCCGGGGTTACGACGCCGGGGGCGGACGAGTTGCCGGTGGAAGCGGTCGTATTGTTGTCGCCGCCGCCGTCGTTGGTCGGGAGAGGCGGAGGTTCTGTGTCCGTGGGGCCGGGCCCCATCACGTCCATTCTTTTTTGTATGAGAGCGATGGCCTCGGAGGTTTTGCCGAGGCGGTAATTGACGATGACCGGCTGCCACTCGGGCGATTTATCGCGGATCTGTTCGAGAAGGCTCGCCGCGAATTTGTAGGTCTGCAATGCCTGCTTGTATTTGCCGCTCTCCTCGAGCTTCTGGGCCTTTTGGACGGACATGTAGGCGTTGAGAAAAAGGTCGGAAGGATCCGTGTTATCGGCGCGCAACACGGGCGTGGACGCGATGCCGAAGGCCAGGAGGAGAATCAGGATTAGAAATTGCCGCATAATCAGACAGGAAGAAATACTGTAAAAAAAGCGTTCATGCAAATAGTTCCGTGCCTCGAACCGGAGGGGTTTTCCGCGTGGGAGTTGCGTGACGAATCTCGATCACCATCAGCGCCAGCAGCGGCTATTAACTTCCCGTCACCACCGGCTGGGGAGTGGGCGTGCCGGAATCCTGATGCGTTTCGACGGCACTTGGACCGCCCTCCTTGAAGGGAATTCCCTTTTCGATTGCCGCGATGGCTTCGGAGATTTTTTTCAACCGGTAAGCGACGATCACCGGCTGCCAATCCGGCGAGGTTTTCTGGATCTGCACAAGGATGCCCTGCGAATCCCTGAGCTTCTGCAGCGCGAGGTCGTGCTTGCCATTCTGCTCCAAATCCAAGGCCTCCTTGTTCGCCATGTATGCTTTCAGGAAAAGGTCGGAAGGATCGGGGGCGTCCTGTGCGCGCAAAAGCGGGGGCGCCAGCATGGCAAGGATGACAAGCAATATCAGCCCGGGAAATCGCGTCATGGCCGGCACGATACTGTAAAACTCCTGTTTACGCAACGGCTCCTTTTGAGCCCCCCGCAGGTTGTCACGGAATTGTAACCTCCGGGTTTATTGACAGGCACGGGGCAGGATGCTAGCTTTCGCCAACTTTTACTAAAATGTTGAACCGTCAAGTACTTGTGCTGAACAGGTTATGGCAAGCGGTGAACGTTTGCAGCGTGCGCCGTGCGTTTACGCTTCTCTGCCAGGGCCACGCGCAGGTGGTTCAATCCGACAAGAACAACAATTTCCTCACGCACGATTTCGAGAGCTGGCGTGGCCTCTCCGCGAAGGAGCCGGAGGCGGAGATGGTGCACACGATTTCCTTCAAAATCCGCGTTCCGCGCGTGATCGTGCTGCTGTTGTTCGACCGGTTGCCGAAGAAGGAAGTGAAGTTCACCCGTCACAATATTTTCGAGCGCGACAAGAATACCTGCCAGTATTGCGGCATCGTGTTCGACCGCAAGGAGCTGAACCTCGACCACGTGCTCCCGCGCGAGAAGGGCGGGCTAACCAACTGGGAAAACATTGTTTGTTCGTGCATCCCGTGCAATACGCGCAAGGGGAACCGTCTCCCGCACGAGGCGAACATGCATCTCATCCGCAAGCCGAAGCGGCCCAAATGGCGGCCTTTTGTGAATTTCACGTTCAACGGGGAGCAGGATGAAAGCTGGAAGCATTTCATCGACCTCGCGTATTGGAATGTGGAATTGAGCGACTGAGCGATTGAGCGGTCATCACGCTCACGCTAACACCGGGCTTCAGCCCGGTGATTCAGCACCCCATCGCCGCAACAGCCGTTTTAACGGCTTACAACGGGTGCCATTTTTCGCAGTACTTTTCTCCCCGTGGATTGACTTGGAACAAAGAAAGCCGTTGAAACGGCTGGGTTGCTGGCTGGCCTTTGGGATCACCGGGCTGAAGCCAGGTGTTAATGAGAAGCGGGATTCGTATTAACGGTTGTTTAGCACGAGTGGCGCGTTCTGCTGCGCCGCTTCCGGGCCTTTCAGCATGCTGAGGACTGGTTGCGGAAAGACGCCGAAGAGGAAGATCAGCACCGTGAGCGCCAGGATCGTCACCCGGGTGAGCGGGGCCACGGTGATGGGCGCGGCGCCTTCGGCGGGTTCGTTCCAGTAGATCGCGCGCACCACCTTGAGATAATAGTAGAAGCCCGCGCCCACGGTCACGATGGCGATGCCGATGAGCAAGTATTGGTGCTGCTGCACGGCGGCCTCGAACACGAGGAACTTGCCGAAAAAGCCGACTGTGAACGGCACGCCGGCCAGCGACAGCATCGCGGCAAGCATGGCGAAGGCGAGCTGCGGGGAGCGTTTGCCGAGGCCGTTGAAGTGGGCGATGTCGTCCCCGCCGGAATGATTGGCGACAACGATCATCACGATGAACGAAAGGAGGGTCATCAAGAGGTAGCCCGCGAGGTAAAACGACACCGCCACGCCCGCGTTGGGGCTGTTCGCATCCGCGCTCGCGACCGCGACCAGCAGGTAGCCGGCGTGGGCGATGCTCGAGTAAGCGAGCAGGCGCTTGAGATTGTTCTGCGGCATTGCGGCGAGGTTGCCGTATATGAGCGTGAACGCGGCGAGAATGACCGTGACGAGAATCAACTTGTCGGAAATCTGCGGCATGTAGGAAAACGCCTGGAGCACACGCAGCAGCACCACGAATCCCGCCGCCTTCGAGCCCACCGAGAGAAACGCGGTGACCGGCGTGGGGGCGCCTTGATACACATCGGGCACCCAGAATTGGAACGGCGCAGCCGCTATTTTGAAACCGAGCGCGATCAGAACGAGGATGACGCCAAACAGCAGCGGCGTCTGGTCGCTGCCTTGGGGAAGCATGGCCACTGCTTCATTGATGCGGTCGAGATTCGTATGCCTCGTGATGCCGTAAATCCATGTGATCCCGTAAACGAGAAACCCGGTCGAGAGCGCGCCGAGGATGAGATATTTCACGCCGGCCTCGAGCGAGCGGGTGTTGCGCCGGGTGTAACTCACCAGCACGTAAAAGGAAATGGTCACCAGCTCCAGCGAGACGAAGATCATCACGAAATCCACGGCGGAAACCATCCACATGAGCCCCGCGCAGGTGAACACCGGGAGGGAGAAAAATTCGCCCACGCCGGCCTGTGGCGTCGCGCCGTAGATGAATTTGCGGAGCACGTCCTTGTATTCCACGGACATCACGAGCACGATGATCGTGGCCACCAGCGCAAAGCGCTTGAAGAAAAGCGCGAAGGCGTCCGCCTTGTAGAAAGTCGAAAGGATCGTGTTGGGGTTCGGGATGTCGGGAAACACGAACCAGCTTGCGACAAACACCGCCGCCAGCCCGCCGATGCCAATCCACGGAATCAGGGCTTTCTCCTTCTCGGAGGCAAAGGCCTCGTAGAGCACCATGAAGATGCCCAGGGCCAGGACTGCAACTTCCAGAAAAAGGGGTGACATGTTTAGTGCGGGAATAGCGGGGTTAGAAATTGCAGAAAGAATTGCGGGAAGAACCCGGCGACCATCAGCACGGCGAGCAGCAGGATTACGGGCCAGCGGAGGCGCGGGGCCATGTCCTGGAAACCGCTCCAGCGCTTGTCCGCGGCGCCCAGGAAAACGCTGCCATACGCGCGCAGCATGTAGACCGCCGAAATAACCACGCCCCACAGGGCAAGCACGGCGGCTATTTTATAGCTGTCCAGCCCGACCTTGGCGACCGGCGGCGTGTTGATGTTGAACGCGCCGAAAAACACCATGATTTCCGAGGCGAAATTCGCAAACCCGGGGAGGCCGATGGAGGCGAAGGTCGCAAACCCGAACGCCAGCCCGAGGAACGGCGCGGCTTTTGCCAGGCCGCCCAATTCGCTGTAAAGCAGGGTGCCGGTCTGCTGGCGCACCTGGCCCGCCAGCGCGAACAGCACGGCGATGGAAAGCCCGTGGGCGAACATGAGCAGCGCGGCGCCGCTCAAGCCGATGGTGTTGAGCGAAGCAATCCCGAGGAAGATATAGCCCATGTGCATCACGCTCGAATAACCGAGCGTCATGTCGAGCCGCTTCTGCCCGATGGCGGCGAGTCCGACGTAAATGATGTTTCCGCAGAGCAGGACCAGCAGGAGGTCCGCCCAGTACCGCGCGGAATCCGGCAGCAGCGGGACGGCGACGCGCAGCAGGCCGTAGAGGCCAAATTTTTTCAGCACTCCCGAGTGCAGCATCGCCAGCGGGGTGGGGGCGGAGGCGTACGCCTGTGGCGCCCACGTGTGGAACGGGAAGAGCGAAACAAGGATGCCGAAGCCGATCAGCATGAAGAGGTAAACGGCGTTGGCGTGCCTTTGGTCGAGTTGGCCGTTGTGCGCCATGCCTTGCAGGATGGTTTGTAGCGAGGCGATATCGAAAGTCCGATGG
>DASZPK010000653.1:0-2771 GCA_035550335.1 Chthoniobacteraceae bacterium
CGTCACCCCGAGTGATGCCACGCAGCCGCAGAGCAGCGCCGGCATCGCGTTGAAATCGTGCGTGAGCTCCACCACGAACAGCACGCCCGTGAACGGGGCGCGCATTGCGCCGGCCATCATCGCCGCCATCCCGACCATCGCCCACAATCCCGCGTCGCCTCCCGGCAGCCAGCGCCCCACCAGCGCGCCGAGCGCGCCGCCGATGATGAGCAGCGGCGCGAGCACGCCGCCCGAAGTCCCGGACCCGAGCGAAATCGTCCACACGATCGCCTTGCCGAGCAGCAGCCCAAGCAGCGCCGCGCCGAGAATTTCGCCGCGCATCAGCCCATGGATGAATTCGTAACCGACGCCGAGCACGCGCGGATCGATCCACCCGCCGATGCCCACGAACACCGCGCCAATCGCCGGCCACCACATCCAGTGGAGCGGCAATTTTTCAAACAAATCCTCGAACGCATACACCATCGTCGTCATCAGCCCCGAGCCGAACCCGAGCACGATGCCCACCACGCACGCCGACAAAATCGCCACCGCGCCCAGCGGTCCGTGAGGCGTCACCGGGAACATCGGCCCCGCCCCGAGCAGCGGCGCGCGCACGATGGAGGCCACGAGCGACGCAACCGCCACCGGAATGAGGCTGCGCGGTTTCCACTCGAAAAGCAGCAGCTCCACTGCGAGCAGCACCGCCGCGATGGGTGTCGCGAACACCGCCGACATCCCGCCCGCCGCGCCCGCTACGAGCAGCGTCTTGCGTTCCGCCGCGGTGAGATGAAACAACTGCGCCATGATCGAGCCGAGCGCCCCGCCCGTCATGATGATCGGACCCTCCGCGCCGTAAGGGCCGCCCGTGCCGATGGAGATCGCCGATGAAATCGGCTTGAGAATCGCCACCTTCGGCTGGATGAGGCTGCGCCCGAGCAGGATCGCCTCCAGCGCCTCCGGGATGCCGTGCCCGCGGATTTTTTCCGAGCCGTAACGCGCCATGAGCCCGATGATGATGGCGCCCGCCACCGGCACGACCACCACCCACGCGCCGATGTGGAGATGCGCGAGTGAAATCGAATCGCCGTTGAGCCGGTGGTAAAAAACGAGGTTCGTAATGAACCCGATGAGCCAGAGCAGCGCCTTCGCGACCAGCGCGCTGATGATACCGATGGGCGCCGCGATTGCCGCGAGCAGGAGCATGCGATGGTTCGCGCGGAAATCCGAGAGCGGCACTCCGCAGGAATTGGAATTGGAAGAATGATTCATGGTTTTCAGGCATTCCCTTGCAGGCGCGGGCGGGAGGATTCCGGCAGCGAGGGAGAAGTGCTATATATCGTAATACGATATATTTCAAACGCTTTGTTTGCAAATGAAGCCCGGACTTAAGCACAGAGGCACGGAGGACACAGAGGATCACAGAGAAAGACAAAAATGGTTTCTTCCCTCTGTGTAACTCTGTGTCCTCTGTGCCTCTGTGTTTAGGAGTCGGGCGTGGTTTGCATTCAGATTTCGCGCTTCTTCGTGCCTTGCCATTGGTCGTTAATCATTGGACATTGGTCATTTCCCGCGCATGCCTGCCAAAAAGCCCCCAGCCTCCGCTTCCGTCACCCAGGCCGAATACGAGACGCTCGCCTCCTTCCGCCACACCCTGCGGCAATTCCTGCATTTCAGCGAAACCGCCGCGCGCGATTCCGGCATCGCCCCGCAGCAGCACCAGGCGCTGCTCGCCATCCGCGGTTTTTCCGGGCCGGGACCGATCACCATCGCCGAGCTTGCCGGCCACCTCCAGGTGCGCCACCACAGCGCCGTCGGCCTCGTGGACCGTCTTGTAAAACAAAAGCTGGTCAAGCGCACCCGCGAGGCGGAGGACCGCCGCCGCATCCACCTCGCCCTCACCGCGCGCGGCGACCGGGTGCTGGGAAACCTCTCAGCCCTCCACAAGGACCAAATCCGCCGCATCATCCCCGGCCTCACCGCCGCGCTGCGCAAACTCTCGAAGGCGGTCTGATAAGCCAGCCCACTCGACATCCCGCCGCCGATGCATTAGCCTCCCGTTTAACACCGAGGTACCCCTCGCATGAAAACCGCCGCCGTTTTCGCACTTACTTCATTTCTCGCCCTGGCGGCGCTTGCAGAACCGCCGCCGCAAGTCGACACCGCGCCCCAATCGCAGCTTTTTTTCTCCCGATCCGTCTAACAATCCGCGATTGCCCGACTCCGCTTCCCCGTGAAAAGAATCAAAGCCCAACTCGACGCCACGATCATCCCGGAAATCGAAATCCGCAGTGCCACGCTCGTCGAGGCAATCGCAATCATCATGAAGAAAGCGGGAGAAGCGGTCCCGGGGTCCGATCCCGTTCCCATCGTGATCGATCCCGATCTGCTCGAGCCGGGGCAAAACGTTGACCACCTTGGCAAATTGTCCGAAGCGCGCCTCACGCTCCGCATGGTCAACATCACGGAATCCAATCTTTTGGATTTTGTCACGCGGTTGGCGGGCGTGGATTATCGCATCACCTCCACTGGTGTGAGCATTGAGAAAAGCGCTGCCGCCAACGAGGAGGCGATCACGCGGCGCTATTCGCTTCCGCCGGAATTTCCCGGCGTGGAGGACGGGAATGAGGAGAAAATCGTGCTGGCCCTCGCGGAGAAGGGGGCGATTTTTCCGCCGGAGAACTCCATTCATTACGATGCCTGCGAAAAAATCCTGACCGTGACCAACACTGAAGGGAACCTCGCCTTCATCGAGCACATTATCGCCGGCTGGCGCGATAGTGGGCCGGCAA
>DASZPK010000654.1:0-2907 GCA_035550335.1 Chthoniobacteraceae bacterium
AGCCCACGGTGCAGACGAATGCGATTACTTTGTCAAACGCCGTCATCGTGGCGGTCACGGCGGCGTTGCCGGTGTCGGGGTTGTCGAGGGTCGCCGCGGTCTTGGTGATCGGCCAGATGCAGACGCGCGGCATGTTGAACACATTCAACTCCGGCGCGTTGCTATTCGCGGAGAGGAAAAAATTCGTCTTCGCCGCAAACGCCGCGGAGATCACCGGCACGCTCGTGCCGCCGGTGCTGACCGAGCCGGTGAGGAATTCGCCGGCGGGCAGGCGCATCGTGCTGGCCCCCGGCGCGGTGGCGCTGTAGATATACTCGCCGACCGTGGCGTAAAGGCGGTCCTGGTCGACCACGATGGCGGCGCCGTTCCCCATCGTCGCACTGATTCCCCCCGAGTAGAGGCTCGTGCCGCCGGGGCGCGTGGTGCCCGCCCTCGACGAATTGTCGGTGCCCGCCGCGTACGAGGTCGATGTGGCGTCCATGCCCGAGATGCGCGGCGCGAGCTGGTTGAAAAATTCCACGAACCTCGCGTAGGAGGAACCGGAGAGCGTGTGGTAGCCGTAGTTGGTCGCGTAACCGGTCGCGCTGGTGCCCGTGCCGAGATTCAACCCACGCCAGACCGTGTCGCCAAACACCACCGAGAGGCAGTTCTCCGCGGGATGGCCCGGGTAGCGCTGGTATTCGTTGCGGTCGGGCTGCCGTTGCGCGAGGTCCCATTCGAAAATCTGGTTCGGGTCGAAGACGGAACTCCCCTGTGGGTCGGGATCGCCCGCCGCGGTTTTCTGGTTGTAAAACGGCTGCGTATTGCCCACCGGGTCGTCCGAAAAAGTCCCCTCGGACGAGGTGTTGACGTTGAGCTTGCACGTGTCGTCGTCGCCCCAAAACGCAACACGCGCGATGACCGGGTTCGTTTCCGTGGGAACGAGCGTGCCGGTGAAAACCACGTCGCGGCTGTTCGCCACCGCGGTCGCGGGAATCAGCGAGCCATCCTTGAGCATGTAGAGCCAGTGCAGCGGCATCGGCACGGGATTGTTGGTCGCGCTCAGGGCGGTCGAAGAGTCGTAATTGACGCCCACTTTCGTCGGGTCGGTCCCGAATCCCTCGATGCTCGGGATCGTGCCGTCCGTGGTGAACGCAAATTGCGAGCTGCCGCTGATGTTGATTTTCTGGATGCCGTTGCCGTCGATGACCGGGAAAATGTAATTCGTGCTGCCAGTGGCGGTGGTGCCCGAGGCTACCGGCGCATTGATGTCGGTGTAAAGGTTCGGCTGGTTGAGCCACGAACCGTCGGGCGGCAAATCGGCGTCCGCATTCGGGTCGAACGCCCCTGCGACCACCATCTGCGGCGCGGAGTAGAGCTTGAAGGCGGCCACCGGGTTTCCGTTGATGTCGAATGTGCGCAGTAATCCCGGCTGCGAAATCCAAGCCTGCCCCGGGCTGGTGGAAGCCTCGCGGATTTGTGTCTCGACGATGCTCAGCACGGAGTCGGAGAGCATGTGGGTGGTGGTCTCTTTGTCGTAGGCGGTCGAGCTCTCGAGTTCGTTCGTCACCCCCACTACAAACGCGATCACCACCACCGAAAGCAGAATCAGCATGCCGAGCACGATCAGGAGGGCGACGCCGCTCTCGCTCCTTTGCCGGCCCCGGGATTTCTGGATGGAATGAAAAACATCGCCGGCCTGTTGCCGCTTGGAGGGGGGAATCGAGTTCATGGGGTTCCTTTTTGTTGGTGCTATTGAGTTACATAATAGATTTAAATGAGATATATTGAATATACTTTGTAAATTCAACAAGAATTTCGAAAATATGTTTAATATGGATAAACCATATTTAACGAACATCTTTTCTAGGCAACGCCTTCGATTTCCTGCTACACACGCGTTGCAGAGGAATCCAACGCATGAAATTCAAGCCGGATTTTTTGATCGTGGGGGCCGGGTTTGCCGGGGCGGTGCTTGCCGAGCGGCTCGCTTCGCAGGCGGGGCGCAAATGCCTTGTCGTGGAGCGGCGCGGGCACATCGCTGGCAACGCGCACGACCATTACGATGCCGCCGGCGTGCTCGTCCACACCTACGGGCCGCATTATTTCCGCACAAACTCCGACCGCATCGTGGCATACCTCAGCCAGTTCACCGAATGGCACCCGGTCGAATACAAAATCCTCTCGCGGACCGACGGCAAATACTGGCAGTTCCCGATCAATCTCAATACCTTCGAGCAGCTCCTCGGGCGGCCGTCGACGACGGAAGAGATGGAGGCCACTCTCGCGCAATGGCGCGTGCCGATTGAAAACCCGAGGAACTCCGAGGAGGTCATCATCTCGCAGGTGGGCTGGAAGCTGTACGAGATGTTCTTCAAAAATTACACGCGCAAGCAATGGCGGCGCGACCCGAAGGACCTCGACGCCAGCGTTTGCGGGCGCATCCCGATCCGCACGAACCGCGACGACCGCTACCTCTCCGAGAAATTCCAGGCGCTTCCGCGCGAGGGTTACACGCGCATGTTCGAAAACATCCTCGCCCACCCGAACATCGAGGTGCTGCTCGACACCGATTACCGCGAAATCGCCGTTCAGGCCGGCCACGGCCATCTCATTTACACCGGGCAGATCGACGAGTATTTCGACAACTGTTACGGCCCGCTCCCGTACCGCTCACTGCGGTTCGAGCCGGAGACTGTTCAAACAGAGTTTTACCAGCCCGCGATGCAGGTGAATTACCCGAACGACCACGATTTCACGCGCATCGTCGAGATCAAGCACGCCACCGGGCAGAAGCTCCCTGTCACCACCATCGTGCGCGAATACCCCGCCGATTATGGCCCCGGCCATGAGCCTTACTACCCCATCCCGGCGCCCGACGCCCGCGCGCAATACGAGAAATACGCCGCGCTCGCCGCCGGATTGAAA
>DASZPK010000655.1:0-8820 GCA_035550335.1 Chthoniobacteraceae bacterium
GTATTTTTGCAGCTCGTAAATATTCTCGCGCAGCCGCTGGATTTCGCGGTGCCGCTCCTCATCGATCCCCCACACGAGCAGATGCGCCTGGCAGCGGTCCTCGGGAAAACAGGCCGAGACCTGCTCGCTGATGAAGACGCCCGGTTTGTCGGCGATTTCGAGGCATCCCTCGATCCGATTGTGGTCGGTGATGGTGATGAAATCCATCCCGCGCTCGCGCAGTTTTTCGTAAACGGCCGCCGGCTCGGAATAGCTGTCCGGGAAATCGAACCTGCGGGCGATCCATTCCGCCGAGCGGTCGCTGTACCGGGAATGGATGTGGAGGTCGGCTTTGGACATGTAAGAGGGACGAAATCCGAATGATCCGCGTTGCGGGAACGAAAGAATGACGGAATCCGAAGCCCGAAAGCAAGCGTTTGCGTCGCGCTTCTCTTAAGCGGATTTTATCATTTCATCCACCCACTGCCCGTAAGTGGTGGGCGTGCGGTCTTTCACCGCCCGTGCGGCGCAGGCGGTGATCTGGCGCCAGATTTTTGGATGGCGGAGGTCGGGCGGGTGGATGCTGATGCGCAGGAGCGGATTGGCCTTGAGGCGGTCAAAAAGCGCGGCGTTCCACGGCAGGCTCAAGGCGCGGCGCCACGCGCTGCGCACGCTGTAAACCATCGAGGCGGAATCATGTTTCACGCTGCGGCGGAGGTCGAGCACATTGCCGAGGCGCGTGGTGTAGTGGATTCCCGCCTTGCGCAGCGCCTGCTCGCCGTCGTCGCTCAGCAGCCACGCGGGCGCGATAAACCCGCGCGGGTGCAGGCCGAGGCTCGCGAATTCCTGCTGCGCTTTTGTCACGAGGCCGAGCGCCGCGTCCTCGGCGATATCATAAAACTCCCCTTCGCCCGCGGTATAGGCCTGCGTCATCAATTTTTGCCACGTCGTCTCGTGCGGATGGCGCGCGCGCTGGTGGTAGTAGCCGTGGATGATGGCCTCGTGCCCTTCGCCGTTGCGGGCAAGGAGCCAGTCGCAGAACGGCTTGTCTTGCAGGAAATTCCCGCGTTGATGATGGTCGGGCACCACCAGCAGTGAAGTGCAATGCACACCGAGGCCCCCCAGTTCCCCAAGGATCGTCTTCACCGGCTCGAGCGTGAGCGGCGAGACATCGTGGATCGACACCACCAATGCGCGGGCTGGGGCGGGGGGTTGCATGGTCATGCGCGGCGGCGGATAAAATGAACCGCGGCCACGGCGGCGGCAAGCAGCAACGAGGCGTACGAAAACCAATCCCCGTACTTCGCGTAGAAAGTGAGTTGCCCATTCACCGGCACATTCACCTCGCCGCGCAAAAATCCCTGGATGAACGTGTCGCCCTTTTTCGAGCGGAGCGCCGATGTGATGTTGCCGTTGGGGTTGATGAAGCAGGTCACGCCCGTGTTTGCGCAGCGGATGAGCGGGCGACGCAATTCCACGGCGCGCAGCACGGCGTTGTCGAGGTGCTGCTCGGCGGCCGGCGACTTGAGGAACCAGTCATCGTTGGTGATGTTCACGAGCACTTGCGCGCCGTTCAGCACGAAACGGCGGGTGAGATTGCCGAGCGTGTCCTCGAAGCAGATCAGCGGGCCGATTTTCACGTCCGGGTCGCGCGTTTGCAACACATTGTATTCCGTCCCCGGCTGAAAGTCCCCCGGCACGAGTGTGCCCGCCAGTTCCGCGAAAAGCGGGAAACTGTGGCGCGCAGGGATGTATTCGCCGAAGGGAACGAGGTGCAGCTTCCGGTGTTTCTGCACCTGCGTGTCGTCGTGCGCCGCGCCGCTCGGGATCAGGACGGCGATATTGTAATCGAAATGGCCGTCGTTATCGAGTGTACCGAGCAAAAAATTGGTGTCGATTTTTTCGGCGGTGTCCATGACGAAGTTGTGGTCGTCGTCATCCTGATACATGCCGCCGGGGGTCGCCGCCTCAGGCCAGATGAGCAATTGCGGGCGCTGTTCAGGCGGTGTGATCATCGCCGCGCCGGTAAGCTCCGTGTAGCGCTTGACGATCATGTCGGCGAAGGCTTCGTCGAATTTTTCCGTCTCCGGGATGTTCCCCTGGATGGCTGCCACGCGCAGCGGGATGATTGGTTCCGGCTTCCTGAGCAGGACCCGCGCGTAGCCGTAGAACAAGACAACGACCAACAGCGCGACCGTGAGCATGAAATCGAAATGCGGGCGCAATTTATGGTTCTCGGCCTCGAGCATGAAACGCCGAACCGTGACCACCGCGATCACGTTTGCCAGCGCCAGGAGGAATGAAAGGCCCGCCGCGCCCGTGATGTCGCACACCTGGATCAGCGGAATGGTGTCGTGCAGCGCCACGCCGAGATTGTTCCAGCCGAAGCCGCTGAACACCACGCCCCGCAGCCATTCCTGGCCGACCCACGCCGCGGCGCAGATCATGCCGAGCCAGAGGTTGTGTCGCGAACTCGCGAGCTTGGGGGTGCCGGTTTTCGCGCGGAAGGCCACGCTCCCCGTGAACCATCCCCAGAGCGCAAAATAAAGCGCCAGGTAGCACATCAACCCAAACCACGCGAGCGCACCGAGGATGCGCGGCGACATCAGGTCTGTCACCGTCGTGAGCCAGAAAAACACGATGCAAAAAAAGACCACGCCGGCGCAAAAACCGAGGCCGGCGTTTTTGAGCCATGGGCGTTTGCCGCCATCGCCCGAAAACCAGAGCGCGCAAAGCAGCGGCGTGAGCGCGATCCAGCAGAGCCACGCCTGGTTGTAGCGGGGAAAACAGAGCGCGAGTAGTACGCCGGTGGAAGCCGCGGCCAGCCACGGCCAGAGCCGCGCGGCAAACGTGCGCGCTGTCATTCGCGGCGGACGCGCCGGCTCTTGCGCGGTTTCTGCCGCAAACGGGGGTCGAGCGCCTCCTTGAGCTCGCGCGCGTAACCGGAGTTCACGTGGAAATTGGCGATCGCGACGTCCTTCAGGTCGTAAAGCGAGCGCTTGTCGGACATCAGGTATCCGAGCGTGATGAGCCCGCGGAGGGTGTCCATGATCTCGGCTTCCTCCAGGCCGGGGATGCGCTCGATGAGCGTGTCGCCGCTGACGGACGTGCCCCCGAGGCCGATGGCCTTGAGAACGGTGATTTCCGCGCCATCCAGATGAATTTCAGGCATAAAATTGAGGGGAGGAAAATTTGTTACACTTGGTTAAACAGCGAGGCGTTTTTCGACGTCGCGCTGCAGGAATTCCCAGAGATTATCAAGCATAGTTTGTACCTGCTTTTTGATGGTGTCCAATTCTTCGTGCGTGAATCTCCTGCCGGGTTCCGGGTCGCGATGGGCGAACATATAAAATTTTATCTTCGGTTCTGTCCCCGAGGGACGTACGGCGACGCGCCCTCCATTGGCGAGTTCCATGATGAGCATTTTCTCGGGGGGAATTTTGTCGCCCTCGATGTCGTGGAAGACCTCGGTGGCGAAGTTCTTGATGGCCGTCACGGCGGAGCCGAGGATTTTCTCCGGCGGGTTTGCGGCGTAGGAATCGGCGAGTTTCTTGATCTTCGCCGCGCCTTCCGCCCCCTCGAAGGTGAGGTTGCCGTTCTTTTCGAGGTAGAAACCGAACTCGGAATAAATCTCATCGAGCAGCCCGGCGAGCGTGAGCTTTCTCGATTTTGCATAGGCAGCGACCTCGGCGAACATCACGGTCGCGCCATTCCCATCCTTGTCGCGCACAAAATCCGCGCCGCTGTAGCCATAGCTCTCCTCGCCGCCGAAGACGTAGAAGCGCGAAGCGCCGAGGCGGAGCGCGCGCGTCTCGCCCTCGGTGAGGCTGCGGTAGTTGGCGCGCTCGTCGGCGGGGAGCGCGTTCTCATATTTGCCGAGCTTTTCCCCGATGTATTTGAAACCGGTGAGGGTCTCCACGCAATGAAGGCCGAATTTTTTCGCGATAGCCTTTTGCAGGTCGGTGGTGACGAAGGTCTTGATGATCACGCCCCGGCTGGCGTTTCCGTCGGTGAGCACCTGCTGGTCAAACAATGTTTTCGCCCGGTACCACGCCATGAGCGAGCCGATCTGGTTGCCGGTGAAAAGCTGCATCTGCCCCGTGTCGTTGCGCGCGGCCACGCCCATGCGGTCGCAATCCGGGTCGGTCGCGATCACCAGGTCGGCGCCGGTCTTTTCCGCGAGATCGATCGCCATCTTGAGCGCCTCGGCGTTTTCCGGGTTGGGCGATTTCACCGTTGGAAAGCGCCCGTCCATCACGTCCTGCTCCGGCACGGTGGCGAAGCTGAACCCGAGGCGCTGGAGCATCGGTTTGATGATCTCGCCGCCCGTGCCGTGGATGGGGGTGTAGACGATCCGCAGGCTGCATCCCTTGCTGATCAGCTCCGGTTGCAACACCAGTGTTTGCAAGCGGTCCATGTAGGCATCGTCGATTTCCCTGCCCAAAACCTGCAACGTCCCTTGCGTGGATGGGGATAAACGAACCTTGCTACCGGGGCCTTGCGACATGGCAACCTCGGCTTTGTGAAGCAGTTTTTTGCCATCCAAAAATCCGGGGGCTTCGTTCAATATCGCCTGAAGCAGCGAGACCGCGTAAGCGTAGTTGCGAAGTTCCATTGCTGTTGTCGCCTTGAGCAAGAGACTGCGACAATTATCGGAAAGATCGTTTTCGGTTTGAAAGCGTTCCGCTTTAGAATCAGGTTCCGGGAGATTTTTGGGCAGCGGCGTGTAAACATCCGATTCCAGCGCGTTCACTTTCGCGATGATGCCGCTCGCGTGCGGTTCGACCACCTGGCCGCCGTCGGCAAAATAGACCTTGTAGCCGTTGTCGTGCGGCGGGTTGTGGCTCGCGGTGATCACGATGCCCGCGGTGGCATTGGTATGGCGCACAGCGAATGAAAGCTCCGGCGTCGAGCGCGGCGCCTCAAAGAGCGCGGCGTCGCACCCGTTCTCGACTGCAACTTTCGCTGTGAGCTCCGCGAAATCGCGCGAGAAATGGCGCGTGTCGTGCGCGATGGCGATCTTCGGGCGGCCCGGCAGGTTGTTCTTCGCGAACCACTCCTTCAAATAAGCCACCAACCCCTGCGTCGCGCGGCTGATGTTGAAATAATTCATCGCATTCGTTCCCACACACGGGAACTGCGGGCGCCCCTTTGCATCGGGTATGCCGCGTTCGGCATCGGTCACGATTTTTCCAATGGTCCGCCCGCGCAGGCCGCCGGTGCCGAAGGCGAGCGTGCGGTAAAAACGGTCGTTGAGTTCCTCCCACGCCCCTTGCGCCGCGAGTTGCTCCACGCTTTTTGCGTAAATGGGGTCGGCGCTGTGCGCCAGCAACTGCCGGATGTTTTTCGCGCTGGCATCGGAGAGTTGGCCGGTCTTCACCGCGCCGTCGAGTTGGGTATTCAGATCGCTCATCCGGGCGATATTAAAATGCGGGCACGCGATTGCAAATAGAAGTTGGGAAAAGAGGCACCGCGAGCTTGTGGTGAATTACTTGATAAATAAAACCATAATTAAAACCTCTTATCCGGCCTTGATTTTAGCTCATCCTTTACGTTACAAGATCGATTCATGAAATCTGTAATCCTCCGCTTCATCGCAATCATTACTTCATCGGCCCTTGCTCAGGCCGCATTCGCGGATGGCAAGGATTTCCACGATCAGAATCTGAAGAACCACGACTTCCGCCAGACCACGCTTAATGGCGCGAACTTCGAGGGGGCGACTCTCGATGGCGCGAACTTCAACAACGCAAGCGCGAAGAACGCGAACTTCAAGGGAGCATCGCTTGGCGGCGGGGGCGGGATGACGACATTCCAGATGACTGACCTTACCGGAGCGGATTTCCGGGAAAGCACCGGCAAGCCCTTTTTCGACAGGGCGACACTCGACAAGGCGAATTTCGAGGGCGTAGCGTTGAGCCCCGAGGGATGCTCCCTGCGTGGAGCCGACCTGAAAGGGGCGAAGCTCGTCGACGCGATGAATCATTGCGATTTCACGGGCGCCGACCTGCGCGGCGCGAACCTGCGCGCCGCAATGCCCTCGGGCCTCAAATCCAGCAAATGGAAGGGCGCTATTTACGACGACGACACTTCTTTCCCCGATGGGTTCGACCCGAAGGACTACGGCATGGTGCTCAACAACGACAAGGATGCCGCGCAAGCCGGCGCCGGTGACACGAAGCCAACCGACGCCTCCAAGCCCGGTAAATCCACCTCGTTCTTCCCCGGCGCCGCCGCCAATGGCGCGGTGACGATGGCCTCCGTGGCCGGCAAATACGTGGGCGAGGACAACAAGGAGACCACGTTCGTGCTGGGTGCGGATGGCTCGTTGACCGTGCACGAGGGCGGGCAGGACATGACCGGCACCTACAAAATCGACGGCGACACGCTGAACTTCACCCTCGGCGGCGAGACCGCCTCGGCCAAGGTCGTGGGCAAGGAACTCGTGCCCACCGGCGACAACGGGCAGAAGATGATGAAGCAGTAAGCCAGCGTCAAACATAGTAACACTTTTCAATAACACCCACCAACCCACCGTAAAAAACATATCCCATGAAAAGCCTCATGCTCCGCATTTGCACGCTCCTCGCCGCAACCGCGTTCGCCCATGCCGCCTTCGCGGACGGCAAGGATTATCACGATCAGAATTTGAAGAACCACGATTTCTCGCAGGCCACGCTGAATGGCGCGAACTTCGAGGGGGCGACCCTCGACGGTGCGAATTTCAACAACGCGAGCGCGAAGAAAGCGAGCTTCAAGGGGGCGTCGCTCGGCGGCGCCGGGGGCTTGACGACGTTCCAGATGACGGACCTCACCGGCGCCGATTTTCGCGAAAGCACCGGCAAGCCGTTTTTCGCGAAGGCGACGCTCGACAAGGCGAACCTCGAAGGCGTGGCGTTGAGCCCACAGGAATGCTCGCTGAAGGGGGCCGACTTGAAGGGGGCGAAGCTCTCCGACATCGTGAACAATTGCGATTTTACCGGGGCCGACCTGCGCGGTGCGAACCTGCGCGGGGCGACGCTGCAGAGCCTCAATTCCAGCAAGTGGAAGGGCGCGATTTACAACGATGACACTTCCTTCCCCGACGGCTTCGACCCGAAGGAGGCCGGCATGGTGCTCAACAACGACAAGTAAGCAACCAAGCGCCTTTTATGCCCCGCAAACCGACTTCGCTGGCCCTCTGCGTCACGCTCGCGCTCGTGGGAGTGGCGCTCGCCGCCGACACGAAGGACTACCACGACCAGGACCTCCGCAAGCACGATTTCACCGAAGCGACACTCCCCGGCGCGAACTTCGCCGACGCGGAACTTGCCGGTGCGAATTTCTCCAATGCGAACCTGAAAAAAAGCTCGTTCAAGGGAGCAGGCTTGGTGGATGCGAACTTCAAGGGCGCCGACATCAGCGGCGCCGATTTCAGCAACACCGAGGGGCCGTGCAAATTCGAAGGAACGAACGCGACCGGCGCGAACCTCGAGAAGGCGAAATTTAGCGCCGTCAGCAGCATCTTCAAAAACGCGGACCTCAAGGGCGCGCGAATCATCAACGCCGCCCAAAACAGCGATTTCTCGGGCGCGGACCTGCGCAACGCGAATTTCCGTGGAGTGGACCAAATCCAGAACTGCCGGTTCCGCGGTGCGCAGTATGATGATGACTCGGTGTGGCCCGATGGATTTGATCCGCAATCGCAATACATGACCAAGGCCGCGAAAGCCGACGCAAAAAACGATGACGCCGCTGGCAAATAACCTCTGCGCGGGCCGGTTCCGCCTCCTCGTCGCAGCCTCTCTCCTGCTGGCCGCCACCGTGTGCCGTGCAGGCGATGAGTCCTATTCAAAGCAGGATTTGAGATGGCGGACATTCTGGGCCCAAAACCTCAAGGGGGCGCGGTTCGACGGCGCAAACTGCGCGGGCGCGCAATTCAACAAGGCAGTGCTCACCGGCGCCAGCTTCAAGGGAGCCAATTTGCAATGCGCCGATTTTACCGATGCCGTGCTCGACGATGCCGATTTCACCGGGGCCGACCTGCGCGGCGCGATCTTCTACAATGCCAAGGCGTGGCGGGCGAAATTGGCTGGCGACATCATCGAATTTCCCGGGTTCGACCAGCAGGCCATCGACCAGGAGACGCAAAATTATCGATTTACATTCATGACAGGCGATCATGAAAAACAGGAGCGCGATTGCGGCATCCTCTCGTTCCATAATGCCGACCTGCGCGGCGCGATCATCCTGGGCAACGCCGTGGGCGTCGATTTCCGCGGCGCCGACTTGCGCGGGGCAGACCTCAGCCACGCCATCGGGCTGGACGAGGCGCGGCTCTCCGAAGCGAAATACGACGCGAAGACCAAGTGGCCGCTCGACCCGAAGAAGACCGGCGCCGTGCTCGTGAGCGACGACGCGGGGGCCGACGGAGCGAAGTAGAGGCGGTTGCGCCCGGGCGCGGTCGGTTTCCGAAATCAAGGCTCGCATAAGCATTTGACCGCGCGGCGGCATTTTTGTTACACCGGGGGGCATCCCCTGTTTCAATATCGCGCGGTGATTCCCGCGCAGTGGAACTCGGTTCTTTTTCAAGAATATGAAATCCATCCCCCGTGTTTTAGCGTGCGGTCTCGCACTTGCCGTATTCACCCCGTTTATTTTCCAAATCCGCGCGCAGGAGAATGCGCCCGCGGCGCCGGCGCAGAGCGGGAACCAGACGATCAATCTCGTCTTCCCCGTGCAGGGGATGGCTTACGCGAAGGTGAATGTGTCGCCGGAGCCATTGAGCGCAACGCCGGAGCCGCCCGAGGGGAAGGGCTCGCCGTCGGTGCGCAATCCGTCGCAGCCGGTGACTTACAAGCT
>DASZPK010000656.1:0-2449 GCA_035550335.1 Chthoniobacteraceae bacterium
CAGGGGCGATTGCCCTCAATCGCCCGCGCCGCGCGCGGTGTCCGCGTATTACGCCAGACTACAGCGCACCCAGAATACCAACGGATGGCGGGCTGTTGAGGGCAACAGCCCCTACCGGTCGCTGGCGATAGCTTGTGCGTATTTGGCGCTTTTGCTCCTGGCATTACGCCAAAGCTTCGCGCAGGAACTCAGTCCCCTCGCCAAGCCGCCGGATTGGTCGCGGCTGGAGATTTTCCAGAACACCATCACGCACGATGAGTTCGCGCATTTGTTAAACGATGTTTATGCGCCCGACGGCGTATCAAAGGCGACCATCGTGGTGACGGACGACGCGGCGCTGATCGCGGAGGATGATGCGTGGACGAAGATGTTTACCCTCCATTTTGCGAAGCCGGGCACGAAAGCGAAGCCGGCGCCGCATTACTGGCACGAGATCGCGAAACTCCCGCGCGCGCCGAAAAAGGAGCCGCTCAAGGGGGTGACCATCGCGCTCGATCCCGGGCACCTCGGCGGCAAATGGGCGCGCATGGAGGAACGCTGGTACGTGATCGGCGACAGCAAGCCGGTCGCCGAGGGGGACATGACGCTCCTCACCGCGAAAATCCTCGCGAAGAAACTGCGCGCGCTCGGGGCGACGGTGGTCTACGCGCGGTCCGCGCCGGGGCCGGTGACGGATGTGCGCCCGGCGGATTTGCAGGCTGCGGCCCGCGCGGAATTAAAGCGGCAGCAGTTCCGATACATCCGCGACAAATACGACGGCCCCACCGACGAGCTCCGGCAGAATTCCGTGCAATGGGAGAGCGAGCTTTTGTTTTACAGGAACGCCGAGATCCACGCGCGCGGGCGTCGCGTGAACGGGGCGCTCCGCCCCGACCTCACGCTCTGCATGCATTACAACGCCGAGCCGTGGCACGACGAGACCAAGCCGACGCTCTCGGACAAAAACCATTTCCATCTCCTCATCAATGGCAGCTATGAGCCCGGCGAGCTGGCGCTCGACGATGTGCGCTTCGAGATGCTCTTCAAGCTTCTCACACGCAGCTATCCCGAGGAGCTCGCCATTTCGAAGCAGGTCGCGGCGACCTTCGCGCACGAGACCGGCCTCCCGGCGTACACCTATCCGCAGCCATCCGCATCGGTGCATCCGGTTCCCGGCGAGCCGTATATCTGGCTGCGCAACCTGCTCGCCAACCGCCTCTACCGCAACCCGACCATCTACATCGAGCCGTACGTGATGAACAACCAGCTCGTCTTCGACCGCGTGCAAGCCGGCGATTACCCGGGAGAAAAGGAAATCGACGGCGCGATGCGCAAGAGCATCTACCGCGAATACGCGGATGCCGTCGCCGACGGCCTGGTGGCGTATTTCAAGGATGCGCGGAAGAAATAGATCCACCCGGCAGGCTTCGGCATGGACGTGCGGGAGTCAAACGCCGGGCGCGGCGTTTCCGGCGTTTTCCGCCGTGGGAGCGATTTTTCGCGTCTCGGCGCCCCAGCGCACGGAACGGCGCCAGTCGCCATAGGCGCGCGCCATCATTTGGGCGGCGTCTTCCGCGGGGACCCGGCCGGTGCCGGTGGCGAGGCCGGGGCAGTAAATATCGGTCGTCACGCGCGCGGCGGTGGCGGTGCGCAGGACGGCCCACAGGGCGCGGTAGCAATTGCGGCTCTCGACGGCCTCGGGCGTTTCCATCGTGGGCGCGACGCAAAGCCAGGGGATGCGCTCATGAGCGGTGGGGACGAACAGCGCGGCACCCACGGGGAGCAGCTTGTCGGGGCGTTTCCCAATGGAATCGCGCACTTTCGTTTCGAGCGCCGGGCCGAAGAAATCGCGGTAAAGGGCATCGATGCCGCCATCCAGGAAGCCCTGGCTGTTGGCCGGGGAGACGACGCATTTTTCGGCGACTTTGAGAATGTCGGCGCATTGCACGGTGACCTCCGGGAAAGGCGCGAACGCCGCGCCCAAGGCGTCCACCACGCGCCCATCGCAGTCGACCAGGTGAAGTTTCAGGTCGCTCATGGCCTTGCCGGCGACAGCCGGGGGTGTTTTACATTGTTCAGCTGCATGGAGAGAGGTACGCGTTCTTGGTGTAGGGCATGGGTGCAAAAAGGTCAATGTCGCCGCTAGAAGAAGCAAAAACCGCGCCCGACATGCACAGTGTTTACAGATGCGGTTGACGACGCCGCAGGATTTTCGTTTAATCCCGGGGTCTACTGTAAATCCGCATGTGAAATCGACCGCCCCCTTATTTGCGGCGCTCTGTTTTTTCCTCTGTGACAGGGCTGCTCCCGCCCAGGAAACACCGGCTCCCGCGGCCGCGCCTTTGCGGGTCGAGTCGGTGACGCCCGCGCGCGTGCAGCCGGGGCTCGATGACAAGGCGGTTATTTTCCACGACGAGTTTGACCAGGCGCCGGGGAAGCGGGGCGATTATTTCGAATACCCGGCGGAAAG
>DASZPK010000657.1:0-4053 GCA_035550335.1 Chthoniobacteraceae bacterium
CAGCAGCGTCAGCGCTCCTGCGATTTCCCAAGCCGGATAGCCGCCCATGGGCCGCGGATAAAAAATCACGAGACCGGAAGGCCAGACTGTCTGTCGCAGGTAAACGACGCAGGAAATCAATGCGTTTGAAATGCGAACCGAAACCGGATACGCCTGCAATGTCGCCACGGATTTCCCCTCTGCTAAATACGCCACGACGCCCGCGGCCCCGGAAAGCGCGAAGAAGGGAATTTTCTCCCAGAGCATTTGTTTGACGCGCCCTTTCTCCGCAAAACGCCCCAGCGGCCACCAGTCCAACAGCAGGAGCAGTAATGGAAGCGGAACCAGCGTCGGTTTCGACAACAGCCCGAGCACAAAAAATCCGAGGGCCGCAAGATAGCCCCAAGGCGAACCAGGCCGCCGCGCGTGGCCGGTATACGCGCCAAGCGCCAGCATGAAAAATACACCCGCCAGCACATCATTGCGCTCCGATACCCATGCCACCGATTCCACATGCAGCGGATGAATCGCAAAAACCGCTGCCACGAACGCCGCGGGCCAAAAGCAACCGCTCATCCTCCACAGCACCAAAAACAGCAGCAGCGCCGAGATGCCGTGCAGCAGCACATTGGTCAGGTGGTGCCCCCCGGGATTTTGCAGTCCGTAAAACTGGCTGTCCGCCATGTGCGAAATCATGGTCAGCGGCGTGTAAAACTTTGTATCAAAATGCCTGAAGACGTGCGCGACACCCTGCACACTCAGCCCGCGGACCACAACCGGGTTGCCATTGACGTACAGATTATCGTCGTAATTGATGAACCCGAACCCGCCCGCCTGGCCGAATACCACCCAGACGGCCGCCGCCAGCAGGACGCATACGCCCACCGCCAGCCAGCGTTTATTTTTCGACATGGATTCCGCCCGCGCGGCGTTCAACCGCGCACCGGTGCGTGCTTTTCGATGCATTCCACCAACCGGTCGAGACTGATCGGCTTCGCGAGAAACGGGAACCCGCCCATCATGTCATTGGCGCAGGCTTCCTTGTTGGAAACGATGGCCGTGAGAAAAATGATGGGCACGTGCTTCAGCGCCGCGTCGCCGCGGATTTGCGCCGCGACGTCGCCGCCGTCGATCTTGGGCATCACGATGTCCAGGAAGATCAGGTCGGGCCTGAAGAGCCGCGCGGTCGAATGCGCGCGCGCGGCGTCGTTTTCCTCCTGCACGAGGTAGTTGCCCGATTTTTCAAGAGTCAGTTTCACCACCTTGGTGAAGCCGGATTCGTCGTCCACGATGAGGATGCGTCTGGGGTTCATGTTTAACTATGCTTCGAACGTAATGGTAACCCTGGCTCCCCCCTCGGGTCGATTATGAATTTCGATGGTGCCCCCGTGCAAATCGACGATGGAGCGCGTCACGGAAAGGCCCAGCCCGGTCCCCTCGCCCGTCGTCTTGGTGGTGAAAAACGGATCGAACACCTTGTGCAATTTGTCGGGCGGGATGCCGGTCCCGTTGTCGTCGATCTGCGCCACCACCAGCGTCCTCCCGACATGGAACGACTCCGAGCGGGCGTCGCCGATATTTTCGCCCACCCCCGTGTGCTGATGCGTGAGGGTGCGCACCGCGAGCGTGCCGCCTTCGGGCATGGCGTGGAGCGCATTCGTAAAAATATTCACAAACACTTGTCCCATTTTCAACCGGTCGAGCTTGAGCAGGGGAAGGCGGGGCTGGAGTTCCTTGACCACCGTATGGGCATTCGGCTTCAACTCGCCGCGCACGAGCAGCAGGGCCTGCTCGATGATGGCGTTCAAGTCCTCATCCTGGACTTCGAGTTGTTTCGGCGCGGAAAAGTCGAGCATCCCCTTGATCACGGCGTCCGCCCGTTTCACGGCATCGCCGATCTCGCGCAGCACCACGGGCACCTCGCTGTCGCCGTCAAACTTCTGCTGGGAAAGGAACGCCACGCCCATGTTGATGATCGCCAGCGGATTTTTCACCTCGTGCGCCACGCCGGCGGCAAGGCGGCCGATGGATTTCATCTTCTCCGCCTCGATCAATTGGAGCTGCACGGAGCGCAGTTCCGCATGGGCCTTCTTCAATTCCGTCACGGCCTCGGTGAGATTCTTGTTGGCCTCGACCAGCTTCTCCTGTGCCTCCTTTTGGTCCGTGATGTCGCGGCTGATGATCACGATTCCCAGGATCGCCCCCTCCTCGTCGCGGAGCGGCACCTTGGTGGTGGAGAGCCAGCGGCGCGCCCCCTGGGCGTTTAACATCGGTTCGATGCTGTTCACCATCGGCTTCCCGGTGCGCAGAATTTCCTCGTCCTCCTCGCGCCGCGGCGTCACATATTCCGCGGGCAGGAAATCACCCAAGGTCCTGCCCAGGGCCTGCCGGGGATCGTCGAGGCCGAGGAAGCGGGCATGTGCCACGTTGTTTAGCATATACCGGCCTGCCGTGTCCTTGAGCAGGATCCGGTCGGGCACGTTGTCGATCACGCTCCGGATGAGATTGCGCTCGGCGGCCAGCGCGGTTTCCATCGCCTTCAATTCGGTGATGTCGCGCGAGATGCCGAATGTCCCCACAATCCGCCCGCGGTGGTTCACCCACGGCATTTTCGTCGTAAGCGACCAGCCCACGGTGCCATCGGGGCGCGTCTCCTTTTCCACCTTGCCGACCACCGCGTTGCCGGTGTGCATGATCTGTTGCTCATCCTCGGAAGCCGCGCGCGCGTGTTCCTCGGTGAAGAAATCGTAGTCGGTCTTGCCGAGCAATTCCTCCGGGTCCTTGAGACGGAAATAGCGGGCGAGCGACTGGTTGGTGCGCACAAAACGGCTCTTGCGGTCCTTGAAATAAATGCGGTCGGGAATGTTGTTGAGGAGCATGTGGATCATCTCCCGCTCCTGGGCCAGCGATGCCTCCGTGCGGGCGCGCTCGATGGCGTAACGCATCGCGCGTGTGAGCACCTCCATGTCGAAATGCCCTTTCACGAGCACGTCCTGCGCCCCTTGGTGCACGATCTCGAGCGCGCGCCCTTCGTCCGTCTGTCCGGTGAGCACGACGACCGGCAGGTCGGGCGATTGCGCGTGGACCTTCGTGAATGTTTCTATTCCCTTGCTGTCGGGGAGATGCAAATCCAGCAGCACAAGGTCGATGCCACCGTCGTGGATGATTTTCAACGCCTCGGCCAGGGTGGCCGCGGTGTGCGTGATGGTGAACGGGGATTTCTTCGCCTCCTTGATCGTATCGACGCAAAGCAGGGCGTCGTCGGGGTCGTCCTCCACCAGCAGGACTTGGAATTTTTCGTGGGAATGCATGCCCGTTCCGGGAGAACCGTTTCTCCAATATTGGACGGCAGGATTCGTCGCAGCGCAACGATTATTTATCCCCGGAACGGGAGGATTAACGCAGGCCAGGAATGATTTCGCCGGCTTGCAACGCGCGCGGCGCACCGAGGATTTCCTTCAAAAGCATCGCGGTGCGGACGCTGGATGGCGAACGGAGCAATGCCTTGAGGTCGGTGGTCGCGGCGGTCGCCGTGGATGCGGGAATGGAAATGACCGCTGCGCGCGAAGCCCCGGATTCCTGGGTAACCACCGGGACGACTGTCTCGGTCTGGTAGGAAGTCTCGGCAGGGGCAATCTAGCGCGCGGGAATCGGCGGAGGAGCGGCGGCCGGCCGCGGCGTCTGGCGCGCCGGCGTTGCCTGGCGCACGGGAGTCTGCCTGCGCACAGGCTGGATGCGCCCGACCGGCTGCGATTGGCGTTGCTGTTGCGGGCGTGTGATCGGACGCGGCGGCGCACCGCCCGGTGGCACGCCGAGCGCTTCCATGAATTTCCGCAGGCGTTCGTCCTCGCTGGCATCCGCTTGGGAACCGCCGCCGGAATAGGGCGGCGGAGTGCTGGGAGGGCGATACACGCGCCTCGGCGGCTCATTGTCGCGAAAGAGCAATTTGATGAGAAAAAGGATCAGGTCGACCATACGCCGGTTCGCCGCGCTATTTCGTTTCGGGCTGCTGCCCGGTCTGCGATGCGGGACTCACCCCTGCGATGGAAGCGCGCCTTTGGGTGTCGGACTCGA
>DASZPK010000658.1:0-3200 GCA_035550335.1 Chthoniobacteraceae bacterium
GACGAGGGCGTGCGGGGCATCGGCGGAAGTGGCGCGGGCGAGCTGGATGGAGGCGATGAAGCGGGTCTGGAAAACGGGCATGGCGTTCTCCACCATGAGGGCGATGGCATCGTCGTTGGGGCGCTTCCTCAAGGGCTGGACGCAATCGCGCCAGCAAAGCCAGCCGGCGCCGGCGATGTTACACGACAGTATTACAGCGCGGGCGAACCAGGGGAGATCCACAAGATCGTCGAGGAGGGCCTCGGCGGCGATCACCCCCACGAAGAGCGCGAGCGAGGCGGCGATGCCGGTGCTGGAGCGAATGAAGAGCCGCCGGGCGCGCACGAGGACGATGCGGCGGTGGAGCAGACGCACGCAGTGCGTGAAGGATGGGGCGGCGGTTTCGCGGCTCATTTGAGTTCGCTCCTTTTGCGCAGGACCCATTCCAATACCGCAACGATGACGATGATCGCGAGATAAAACGGCGACGACCACATGTCGGCATCGATGACGCGGCTGATCTTTTCGTCGTTCTGGGAAATGCTCTTGGTGAGATCGGCGAGGTTTTCCTCGCGGAAGAACACGCCGCCGCTGGCGCGGGCCATTTCCTTGAGGGAGGATTCGTCCATGGCGGTCTCGCCGAGCTCGAAGCGGGGCTTGGTGACGACGACATCGATGGTGGTCTGCGGGTCGCTCTCGACGTAGAACTTGTACGTGCCGGGCGTGACGGGGACGAATTCGCCGCGATACATGCCGGCCTGGCCGGGAAGCGCGCGCAGCGGGACGCTCTGCTTCGGGCCGGAGCCGGAGGTGTAGAAGCCGTTCACGGAGGGCTCCTGGACGGGGGCGAAATTCTGGTTGTATAAACGGGCGTAAACGGTGACGCGCTCGCCGGCGGCGTAGGTTTCCTTGTCAACGCTGAGCTGGGTCTTCTTGGACGCGCCGAGGAGGTGGGCGAGGGCCATGCGCTGGACGATCTGGCCCCAGAGGAGCGGGTAATAGGCGACGCCTGAATCCTCGCGCCAGCGCCAGGTATCATCGGTGCCGATGTATAACACTTGTCCAACACCGTATTGCTGGAGGGCCATGGCGGGCATCTTGGCGGAGCGGGAAGCCTTGGCGAGGTCGGTGTCCTCGAGGAGCACCTGCGCCCCGGCCTTGGCGCGGCCGACGCGGGCGATCCAGTGGATGGGCGGGAAGCGTTTCCAGATGGCGGCGCTTTGCTGCTCATCCGCGGCGAGCTTGAGCATGGAGCTGGTCATGCCGAGGGGAGTGAGGGCGAGCGTGGTGGGATTGTCGGCGGGGCCCTCGACCGCGCTCGTGGAAATCTCGACGGGGAGGAGTTTTTCGAACGGCGTGCCGGCGTAATATTCGGGGTCGAACTGTTTGCCGGCGATGAAGGTGAGCGCGCCGCCGAACTTCGTGACGAACTCGGTGATGTTCGCCATGTCGTCGGCGGAAAAGACCTTCGGGTCCACGTCGCCGATGATGATGAGGTCGTATTTGAAAAGCTCCTGCTTGTCGGTGGGGAATTTCGCGATGTAGGGGGAACCCTCGGCGCCGGCGAGCTCCGGGTCGCCCTGGAGCAGAAGGAATTTCGCATCCACGCGACGGTCGCGCAGGAGGGCGCTCTGGATGAAGCGGAACTCCCAGCGCGGGGTCTGCTCGACGAAGAGCACCTTGATCTTGCTGTCGATGACACGTAAACGTTGTGTCACAGCGTTGTTGTCCTTCACCGTCTCATCGTCGCGCGCGGGGATGGCGGCGGAGAGATCGAAGAGGCCGGCCTTGTCGGGCGTGAACGTGAGCGGGACAACCTGCTCGTCGTCGTCCCCGGAAAAAGTGAGGTCCTTCGAGGCTACCTCCGTGTTGTCGAGACGGAGGGAGAGGCGCGCTTTTTCGCCATCGAGGCTCTGGCCGCGCACGCGGACGGTGACCTGCACGTCGTCCTTTAAAAATGCGACCTCGGGAGTGAAAAGCTTGTCCACGATGATATCGCGCGGGGAAGTGATGCCGACGCCGTAGATATAAAGCGGCATGTGCTCCTGGCGCGCGGCGTTGGCGGCATCGATGGGCTCGCTGCCGGCGTTGTTTGCTCCGTCGGTGACAAGCAGGATGCCGGTGACGGGCTGGCCGCGTTTGCGGTTGATCACCTCGCGGATCGCGTCGCCGATGGCGGTGGCCTCGCTGCTGTCGTCCTCCGGGGGCGGCGCGTTCAGGGCTTCCTCCTCGCTCGTCGGTTTTACATCGCGATTGAAATCGAGGTATTCGATGTCGTAGCGGGATTTGAGCTGGGGGATGATGTTAAAGGTCGGGTTTGCGAAAACGGCTTTGACGAGCTCGGTGCGCGCGATGTGCTGGACGGCGGGGACTTTGTCCTGCGGGACGGTTTGATCGAGCGTGTGGATGAAATCCTTGCCGATGGCGGCGCGCTTGACGTCGTTGTCGGCGAGGCGGGAATCCTGGATGTTCATGCTCGCGCTTTTGTCGATGAGGACGATGAGCGTGCGGCGGAGGTGCGTGTCGATGGTGAAGGAAAACACCGGGCGCAGCAGGATGAAGAGCAGCAGGAGCAGCAGCAAAAACCGGAGCGCGGCAAGGATGATGCGGCGCCATTTGCCGAGGTCGCGATGCCCGCCGAGGTAGCGGTAAACCCACCATGTGTAGACGGCGAGGAGGAGCGCGATGAAGACGACCCAGCCGAGCCAGTTCTGCTGGCGCAATTGCATGCCGGCGGAGGAGACTTCCTGCGCGGCATCGAGTTTCACGCCCAATATTTTGAGGAGGAGCGGGATCATTTCGAGGCGCTGAAAATTCCCGCCATCAACATTTCGGCCACGGCGGCGACGATGGCGACCAGCGCGAGGATGCGCCAGATTTCGGTCCCGGCAGGGCCTTGGGCGGAGTTTTGCGAATCAAGTTTGGACTCGGGAGTCCAATGGACGACGTGCGCGACAAGGGAGAGTGAATTGACCTGGCCGGTGGTGAGGTCCTCGAGATTGGATTCCGCCGGGTTGGATTGCACGGCGAAATCGACCGTGGAGGGCGGGTCGGTCTTGACGGTGGCCTGGTAGCCCCCGGACTTGTCGGTTTCATCGAAGCGGAGCAGCGGGACGCCGTCGACGATGGCGATGCGGCGCGTGGTGCTGTTGCCGGCGGTGTCGCCGACACGCGCGATCTGGGCATCCGCGCCGACCCAGTCCTGGTTGCACACCATTTCG
>DASZPK010000659.1:0-5014 GCA_035550335.1 Chthoniobacteraceae bacterium
CGCGGCGCCGAGTTGCGCGGCGATGGGTGCGAGCCGCGTTCCATTCGTGGAGAGACTGACCTGCTCCACGCCGGGCGTGGCGATCAACTCCTCAATGAAATCCGCCGCATCCTTCCGCACCAGCGGTTCGCCGCCCGTGACGCGAAACTTGCGGAAGCCAAGCTGGACCGCCGCGCTCACGGTCGCGAGCACCTCCTCATAACTCAAAATCTCCCCGCGCTGCTGCCAATCCTTGAATCCCTCCGGCATGCAATAAAGACAGCGCTCGTTACAGCGGTCGGTGATCGAAATCCGCAAGTAATCCACGGTCCGGCCATGCGGCGCGTTGGGATGAGGGGCTGGCATTTGCGGGTTCATGCGGAAAATTTCGCCAGTTGGATGGGCGTATTCAAGTTTTCAAAAAAGCCGGCTTCCCCGGGGGCGACCTCCAGCGGGGCGACCAGCTTTTGTTTTACACATTCGGCGACGAATTTTTGAAGGGAATAATCGCCACCGCGCAGTGCCGCTGCGGCAACAGCCCTCGCTTTGGCGGGATAAATCGCGGCGAGCGGTTCAAAGCAGCCCTCGTATTCCGAAACCGCGCCGCTGCCATTTGCAAAAGCAAACGCCGCCAGCCGCCCGAGATATTCCGGCGCCATCGCCGGCATGTCGATGGCGAGCACAAGCACGAATGGGTGCGCCGCAGCGCCGAGCAGCGCGTGGATGCCGGAGAGCGGCCCGCAATTTTCAACCTCATCCGCGATCACGCGAACACCATCGATTTCATCCCGCAATTCGCGCGGACCCGAAACAAGGATCTCGTCCGCCCCAACCCGCCGCAGCGTCTCAAGCTGCCGCCTCCAGAGCGGAACGCCGTCGATCTCCACCTGCGCCTTGTCGCGCCCCATGCGGGACGATTTTCCACCTGCCAAAAGCGCCGCTGTAAATTGCGCTTTCATTTCGATTTCTCCACGCGCAGCGTTCCATCCGTGAGAATGCGCGCGCGCAGTCCGCCATGGCCGCGCAGCCGCCACTCGGCAGTCGGTCCGAATGCCCGGTCCATCCAGTAACACGGCTTGCACTCCTCCGCTCCCTCGAATTCCACCCCTTGGACCTCGAATTTCTTCCCGATCAGCGAATTCAAATCCACTCCGCGCGTGATCACGTTCCTGCGAAATACCGATGGCGGCTTGTCCAGCACCTCGCACGCGTGTACGAGCGATTCGTACATCTCCCACTCGAAAAACGTGATCTGCCCCTTGTAATTTTCCTTGTGGTCGAAATAGCGGTCGCCCTCGATTCCTTTCCCGGCGACGCAGTGGATCTCCTGCACCTCGATGGCGGGATTTTCCCCGGGCGGCTTCCCATGGTGGCCCACAAAATTGTGCCCCGGGGATATGTAAAGATGCACGATGGCGAATTTTCGTTCATCATCCATATACTATTCGATACGCCTTTCCGGGGCGTGCCGCAAGGCTCACCCGATGTCCATGAGCTTGTCAGGCGTGATCGGCAGGTCGCGCACGCGTTTTCCAGTGGCGTGATAAACGGCGTTGGCCACCGCGGCCGCGATGCCCGTGACGCCGATTTCCCCCATGCCGCGCGAGCCCATCGGGTTGAATGCGTAATCCGGCTCGCCGACAAAATACGGTTCGATGCTGATGATGTCGGCGTTCACGGGGACGTGGTAATCGGCGAGATTGCGCGTCACCGGCAGCCCGTTCACCGGGTCGTAAACGGTTTCTTCCTCGAGGGCCATGCCGACGCCCATCACCACGCCGCCCAGGATCTGGCTGCGCGCCGTCTTCGCGCTGATGACCCGCCCGCAATCCATCACGGACACGACCCGGGTGACCTGGACGCGCGGCAACTGCGGATCGATTTTCACCTCGCAAAAATGCACGCCGAACGATTGGAACAACACCGGCGTGTCCTTCGGCGGCTGCGTCGGCTGGACGGTGCCATCCACGTATTCCTTGTTTGCACGGCGCAAAATATCGGCAAACGAATCGCTCTTGGAAGAGTCGCTCTTCGAACCGAGCTTGCCGGGCGCCGTCATGGCGATGTCATCCGCCTTCAGGCCGAATAGCGGCGACTGCTTGTCCGCAATCGCCAGCGCGGCGAGATTTTCGTGGATGATCTTTGCCACCCCGTAAATGGCTATCCCCACGGTGCCGGTCGAATTGGAGCCGCCCGCGACCGGCCCGTACGGAAGATTCGAGTCGCCCAGCTCGAAGACCACTTTCTCCGGCGGCACCCCAAGCGCCTCGGAGGAGATTTGCGTAAACGCGGTGTAAGCCCCGGTGCCGAGATCATGCGTCGCGCATTGCACCTTCGCGGTGCCGTCGGCATTCAAGCGCGCATAAGCACCCGCGGACATCTTGTGCGCGGGATAAGTCGCCGTGGCCACACCCCAGCCAACCAGCAGGCCGCCGTCCTTCATCGAGCGCGGCTGCGGTTTGCGCGACGCCCAGCCAAATTTTTCCGCGCCGAAATCGTAGGCGTCCCGCAGATGTTTTACACTCCACGGCTTTTCCTTCACCGGGTGGCTGTCCGAGTAATTGATCTCGCGCAGCTTGAGCGGGTCGATTTGCAGCGCGTAGGCCAGTTCGTCCATGGCCGACTCAAGGGCATAAGTCCCTTCGCATTCGCCCGGGGCGCGCATGAAGGTGGGGGTGGCGATATTCGTCTTCGTAAGGATGTGCTCGCACTCGATCGAGGGGCTCGCGTAAATCACCCCGGTGGTCAGTGGCCCGCAGCTTTCGATGTATTCGCCCACGTAGGAAGTCGTGTTCTCCGTGATGTGGCGCATCGCCTGGAGCTTGCCGTCCTTCGACGCCGCGAGCGTGATGTCGTGCCGCGTGGGCGGCCGGTGCCCGGTGCAACTGAACATCGCCTTGCGGGGCAGCGAAAATTTCACCGGCTGGCCCGTGACCTTGGCAGCCATCGCGGTGAGGATCACGTGCATCCAGACCGCCCCCTTGCAGCCGAAAGCGCCGCCGACATACGGGCAAATGACCCGCACGTTTTCCCGCGGGATGCCGAACGCCCGCGCGAGAATGTCCTGGACGCCTTTGACGTATTGCGTGGCGTCGTAGAGCGTGAGCCGGTCGCCCGCCTCCCAAATGGCGATGGTGCCCGAGTTTTCCATCGGATTATGGGTCTCGACGGGGGTGACGTACGTTTGTTTGACAACCGTAAGGCTGGAATCGGCGAGCGCCTTGTCGACATCGCCTTTTTTTATGTCCTGCTTCTCGCCCTTGTTGACCTTCGGCTTAGTCGCCGTTTCCGGCGCGTCGCTGAAGTTCAGCGCGGGCGGCTGGCTCTCGTAGGAGACCTTTACGAGCGTCGCCGCGTAGCGGGCCTGCTCGAAGGTGTCCGCGACCACGAGCGCGACATATTCGCCCCCGTAGGAAATGACCTCGTCCTTGAGCGGGATCCGCTCCTCGGTGCGCATGCCTCCCAGGTGTTCGAAGTCGGCCTTTGGCTCGGTGAGTTTGGGCGCGTTGAGATGCGTGAGGACTGCGCGCACGCCGGGCGCTTTTTCGGCGGCGGCGGCATCCATCGAGGTGATCTTCCCATTGGAGATCGCGCTGAGCACGGGATACGCCTGCAGGTAACCGGGCGGATTGAATTCCACGGCGTATTTTGCCGCGCCGGTTACCTTGAGGTGGCCGTCCACGCGGTCCGGGGCGGCGCCCACGACTTTTTCGGAAACAGCGGGTGTGCTCATGGAAAAATCCTCATGCGATCGCGGCGGCCGTGGTCAGCGCCCGCACGATGGTCCGTTTCGCGAGTTCGACCTTGAAGGAGTTGTATTGATATCCCTTCGCCGAGGCGAGAGCGGCTTCCGCCGCTTCGCGGAAAATCTTTTCGTCCGGCGCGACGCCGCGCAGCTTTGCCTCGGCTTCCTTCGCGCGCCACGGCTTGTGCGCCACGCCGCCGAGCGCGATCCGCGCCTGCTTGATCGTCCCATTGTCCATCTCCACCCCGACCGCAGCGGAGACCAGCGCGAACTCGTAACTCGCCCGGTCGCGTATTTTGAGATAGCACGATTTTTTGGCCCACGGCGCGTCGGGCAATTCCACGGCGACGATGAGTTCGCCCGGCGCGAGCGTGGTTTCCTTCTGCGGGGTATTTCCCGGCAGCAAATGGAAATCCTCCATCGCGATGGAACGCTCGCCTTTCGGCCCCCGGACATGCACCACCGCTTCCAGCGCGGCCATGGCCACGCACATGTCGCTCGGGTGGGTGGCGATGCATTGGTCGCTCTGGCCGAGGATCGCGTGGTTGCGGTTGAATCCCGTGAGCGCGCCGCATCCGCTCCCGGGCGAGCGTTTGTTGCATTGCGAAAAATCCGGATCGTAGAAATAGGGACAGCGCGTCCGCTGCAAAAGATTGCCGCCCGTGGTGGCCATGTTCCGCAACTGCGGGCTCGCTCCGGAGAGCAGCGCCTGGCTCAGCACCGGGTAGTTCGCAAGGATCAATGGGTCCTCCGCGAGATCGGAATTGCGCACCGCGGCCCCGATCCGCACGCCTTTGCCCGCGCCCAGTTTTTCGATTTTCGCGGTCGGCAGGTGCGTGACATCCACTAAACGCGCCGGCGTCTCCACGCCCATCTTCATCAGGTCGATCAAATTCGTGCCGCCGCCGAGAAATTTCGCACCTGCGTTCCCGGCAGCGCCCTTGAGTGCTTCCTCGACCGTGGCCGCGCGGCTGTATTCGAAAGGATTCATGCGACGGGCGCGCCTCCATGGTTGGCGGCTGCGGCTTTCGCCTGCGCGACCTCGCGGATGGCCGCGACAATATTCGAATACGCGCCGCACCGGCAGATGTTCCCGCTCATCCACTCGCGCACTTCCTCGTCGCTCTTTGCGTGGCCTTCGGTGAGGCAGGCGACCGCCGAGCAAATCTGCCCCGGCGTGCAATACCCGCATTGAAAACCGTCGTGCTTGATGAACGCCGCCTGCACCGGATGCAATTCGCCACCCGTCGCGAGCCCTTCCACCGTCGTGATCTCCTCCTCCTGGTGCGC
>DASZPK010000660.1:0-4180 GCA_035550335.1 Chthoniobacteraceae bacterium
TGGAGGGCGCGGGTTTTTTCCTCGTTCCATTTGGAGAGGAAGCCGGTGAGGAGTTCGCTGCGGGGGGCGAGGGGTTCCATCTGCTTGATGACATCCTCGCTGTGGGCGAGGTCGCCGGGGCTCGCGAGAAAATCAAGGCGCAGGAGGTCGCATTTTTTGTCGAAGGCGATTTTTTCCTGCTCGGAGTTGAATTTTAGCGCGGCGATTTCGGCGGTTTGTTTGTAGCGGGCGGTCTCGGTGTCGAAGACGTTCTGGAGGTATTGGATTTGGGACGTGGCGAGCTGGACGGCGGCGGGGGAGAGGGTTTTCAGGGCGCGGAGTTCGTCGGCCTTGGCTTTGAGGACGGCGAGGTCCTCGGGCTCGAATTTGGTGGGGAAGGTGGTGGGGTCGAGGAAGTAAACGACTTTCACGACGCGATCGGTCTCGATGTGGACGAGGTAATCGGCGGAAGTGACGATGTCGTAGTAGGCCTGGTCCTGCTCGATGCGGGAGAAGACGATGGGTTTGTCGAGGCTGTCGAAGCCGCTTTTGCGGAAAAGGACGATGCCGCTTTTGGCATTGCGGATAGGAGTCGCGGCATGAAGGGGCGCGGCGGCGATGGCCGCAAGGCAGAGCGCTGCTAACAGTATGAATCCGCGTTTTTTGTCCACAGGGGGTCTCCTGTAAGCAAAGTCGCAGAAATCGCGGGCGGGAGCAAGAAGAGGAAACCGAATGAAGGAGGAATTGGTCTTGCTTCCGGGGCGGTATTCTGGTGAATAGAGGAAATTCTACTTGACCGCATTGGAGGGACGCGCCAATTTACCCGCCCTCAATTTTACAGAAGAAACTAATTTTATGTCGAAAGTTTGCAGCATCACACAGGCAAAGCCAGTCAAGGGAAGCACGATCCACCGCCGCGGTATGGCGAAGAAAAAAGGAGGCGTTGGCCGGCACGTGACGGCGAATACGCCCCGGAAATTCGAGCCGAACCTGAAGGTGCGCCGGATTTGGGTATCCGAACTGAAAAAGTTCGTAACGGTAAAACTTACAGCCAGGGCAATTAAAACCGTGACCAAGAACGGTGCTTATGCCACACTGAAAAAAGCTGGAGTCATTTAGTCGCGAATCCGGCTGTTATTCTACCCCAGGAGTACCACCACCCAAACAACCCATATTCGAAAGGAACCCAATCACCATGGCCTTTAGTGTACAAAGCAAAAAGTCCGGAAAAACCTATTTCCTCCACCAGCGCCTTCAGGAGCTGAAAGGGGGGCAGAAAGTGATGCTCTACTACTTTGGCGGCGAAGCCAAGGAGGGAGCAATCGACGCGCTGCCCGATGGCTACGAAGTCTCCGAGAACACCAAGACGGGGTTGCCGCTCCTGAAGAAGAAGAAGTAAAAAATAATAATTTCAGGTCGCTAGACTTTTCGGGCGGTTCGGTGAATATACCGAACCGCCCTTATTTTTTACCCTATGAGCCAGACTGCGCCCACACCGATCCCCGCCACGATTCTCACCGGCTTCCTGGGAGCCGGGAAGACCACCCTGCTGAATTTCATCCTCGACCAGCAGCATGGGTATAAATTCGGGATCATCGTGAACGAGGTGGGCGCGATCGGCATCGACGGCCAGCTCGTGGAAAATTCCAAGGAGGAAGTGGTGCAGATGAATAACGGGTGCGTCTGCTGCACGGTGCGGAAGGACTTGGTCAAGGGGATCCAGCAATTGCTGAAGCGGGGCGGGTTCGATTACCTGCTCATCGAGACGACGGGGGTGGCAGACCCAGGGCCAGTGGCGCAGACGTTCATGAATATCCCGCAGTTGCAGCAATACGTACGGCTGGATTCGATCATCACGGTGGTGGACTCCGAACAAATTCATAAGCAGATGAAGGAAACGGAGACCGCGCGGGAGCAGGTTGCGATGGCGGATTTTGTTTTGCTGAACAAGACGGATTTGGTGACACCGGCGCAGCTCGACGTGCTGGAGGGGGAGGTGCGGGAACTCAATCCCCATACGCGGATTTTCCGGACGAACCAGTCGCAGGTGAATTTGAAGCAACTGCTCGACATGAATGCGTTCGACGTGGACCACAAGCTCGCGGTGGACCCGAAGTTCCTGGATGAATACCAGGAGGGGCGGCACCATGATGACATTGTTTCACATGCGTTTGAATTTGACCAGCCGTTCGAGGTGGAGAAGCTGGAGGGGTTTGTGCAGCGGCTTTCGGAGGAGGAGAAGGTGTTCCGGTCGAAGGGAATCGTGTGGATCGCGCAGAACCCGCGCCGGGCAGTTTTCCACGGGGTGAACAACCGGTTCACGATTTACTGGGACCGGCTCTGGAACAAGGATGAGACGCGCAAGAGCCAGCTCGTGTTCATCGGGAAGGGATTACAGAAGGAGAAAATCGGGCGGCAGTTGCAGGAGTGCCTCGCGAAGTGATTTTATCGGGGAGCGTTGACCGAGCCGCAGCTTTTTGATTGTCCTTGGAATTGGCAGCCGATAGCTTGCTGCCAACGCAAGCATACCCCCATGAAAAAATGGCATGCATGTCTGGTTGTCGCTCTCGCCTCAGTCGCGATTGGAGCTTCGTCTCCTACTCCCACGCCTGGGCGAGCGAATGTCGGCCAGAATACGGATATCGATATTGATTTGCCCGCAAACGGCACGCTGGGCGATTTGGCCGCCATCCTGAAAGAGAAGTATCCTCGCTATACGGTAAATGTTTCCCCGCAGAACGCGAGCCAGGTCAAAATCGGGCCGATCAAATTGCGAGGCACGAGTTTCCAAGTATTGCTTGGTACTTTACGCGAAGCCAGTCGTGGGCGTTACACGGTGGAGGAGTCGAACAACGACTCCGTATTGATCCATGAGACACCAGTCCCAACGCCACCGCCGGTGAACATGGGATTTGGCGATATGCCGATTATCAGCATCGACCTGCCGCCGGGAGCAACGATGAAGGATTTGACGTCGCTGATCACCAAGAACTATCCCACAGTTACGTGCACACTTTCCGACCCTGGGCTCGGTGATTTGAAAGTGGGGGAATTGCGGCTGCGCAACGTGCCGCTGGTGCACCTGCCCGAGACGGTGATATCCATGTTCTCAGGACGGTTTCGGGCGACTGTCCAAGGCAACACGCTTTCGTTCATGTCACCCGGGCAGAATTTGGTAAACGCTTTCAATATCACTGCGTGGCTTGGGGATGTGCCGGACGACATGGCTTTACAGAAGACGGGACAATTGGGCGACAGGATCAAGGCGACCATCCTTGCCGTTGACGCGATGGATGATAGAAACCAATACGAGGTGCCGAAGTGCATTTATGTTCCCTCGACGAAGGTTTATATGATCACGGGCGAACAATTGTCGGTGATGTTTGCGAGCAGGATACTGAAAACTCTTGTGCCGGGAATTGCACCGGCGCCAACGAAATAGCGCGGGAAATGCCATGAAAAAAATCGTGTTTATTATTGTCGCGCTGGCTTTGTTGGGAGGGGTGCTGATGTATGTAAAACACCAGCGCGATGTACCGCGGGCCGCGAGCAAAGAGGAGGCGCGGCAAACGGCCGCCGCGGCACCCCCGTCGCAGCAATCTCCACCGTCCGACCGTGGCAAACGGGCTGATGAAGGGGTGAAAATGAACATCGACCTTGCCAAGGGGAGCAAGTTGAAGGATCTCGCTGCACTGGTGGACAAGGACTACCCGGACTATGCACTCAATATTCCCGATGAATTGCAAGACGCCGAGATCAGTGAATTGAAGCTGCATGATGCGGCGATGTCGGACCTTGCGAAGGCATTGGATATGATGGGAGACGGGCGGTTCTCCACGACATATTCGTACAATCATACTTTGTTTATACAACCGATACAGCCGATACAGCCAGTTGGCGCCCCCCCGCATATAGTCGACCCCAACCGGCCCGACATAAACATCGATTTGCCTGACAGCAGCACGCTCGGCGATTTGATCGAGGTATTGAAAACCAAATATCCGCAATACGGGTTTCATCTCCAAAGCGAAAAATTCAAGGAGCTGAAAATAGGGGCATTCAAAGTAAAGGGTGATAGTCTTCAAAAGCTGATAAGCGATTTGATCACTGTGGGCAGCCCGCGTTTCATCGCCACCAGCCCTGATGGCTGGAATGTCTTTTTTTTGGGAGGCGGTTACGGCATAATCAAGGTGTTCAACCT
>DASZPK010000661.1:0-2119 GCA_035550335.1 Chthoniobacteraceae bacterium
GCCCCATGGCGCGGCGGAGACCTGCCCCGCTCTGCCCGAGGGGGCGGGCAGGAATGGGACAAGGTGTTTCGCAACACCGATGGGCCCCATGCCCGGGCCGCCTCCCCCGTGCGGAATGCAAAAGGTTTTGTGCAAATTCAAGTGACACACGTCCGCCCCGATGTCGCCCGGGCGGCAGAGGCCGACCTGGGCGTTCATGTTCGCGCCGTCCATGTAGACCTGACCGCCATGGGCATGGACGATTTCGCAAATCTCGCGGATCGTCTCCTCGAATACGCCGTGCGTGCTCGGGTAGGTGACCATGAGCGCCGCGAGATCGTTTTTGTGTTCGCCGGCTTTTTTGCGGAGGTCGTCGAGATCAATGTCGCCGCCCTCTTCGCATTGCACGGCGATGACGCGGAAGCCGGCCATGACGGCGCTGGCGGGATTCGTGCCATGGGCGCTCGTCGGGATGAGGCAGACGTTCCGGTGCCCCTCGCCGCGGCCCGCGTGGTAGCCGCGGATGGCGAGCAGCCCGGCGTATTCCCCCTGCGAGCCCGCGTTCGGCTGGAGCGAGATGCCGGCAAAGCCGGTGATCTCCGCGAGCCAGTCCTCGAGGTCGTGGAAGATATGCGTGTAACCCAACGCTTGTTTTACAGGCGCAAACGGGTGGAGCTTCGAGTAGCCGTACCAGGTCACGGGAAGCATCTGCGATGTGGCGTTCAATTTCATCGTGCACGAGCCGAGCGGGATCATCGAATGACAGAGCGACAGATCCTTCGACTCGAGGTGGCGGATGTAGCGGAGCATCTCCGTCTCGGTATGGTGCTTGTTGAAAATGGGGTGGGTGAGGTAGGCGGAAGTCCGGTTGGCGATTGCGCGCCCGCGTCCATCGCCGAAATCGAACTGCGGTTCGCGCGTGCGCGCGGCGATTTCCCCGGGCGTAAACCCGGCGTCGCGTCCGCCGTTGAAGATTCTCCAGATCAGCGCCACGTCTTCGCTCGAGGTGGTCTCGTCGAGCGCGATGGTGAATGCGCCATCCTTCAGCGCGCCGAAATTCACGAGGTTGTTCTCCGCGATTTCGAGGAGGGTCTTGAGCTTCGCCGGGTCGGGATGGACGACGATGGTGTCGAAATACGGTTCCGCGCCGACTTTGCAGCCGAGCTTTTCCAAACCCGCCGCGAGCGTGGTCGCGAGCGCATGCACACGCAGCGCGATGCGTTTCAATCCCTCCGGGCCGTGGTAGACCGCATACATCGAGGACATCACCGCCAGGAGGACCTGCGCCGTGCAAATGTTGCTCGTCGCCTTGTCGCGGCGGATGTGCTGCTCGCGCGTTTGCAGCGAGAGGCGGTAGGCCGGGTTACCCTGCGCGTCGTGCGAGACGCCGACGAGGCGCCCGGGCATGTGGCGCTTGTAGGCGTCGCGCACCGCCATGTAGCCCGCGTGCGGCCCGCCGTAACCGAGCGGCACGCCGAAACGCTGCGTCGAGCCGACCGCGATGTCCGCGCCGAATTCCCCCGGCGGCTTGATGAGCGTGAGGCTCAGGATGTCCGCGGCGACGATCGCCAGCGCGCCGGCCGCATGCGCCTTTGTGATGAACGCCTCGTAATCATGAATGACCCCGCGCGTGTCGGGATATTGCAGCAGCACGGCGAAAACCTTCTCGGCGAAATCGAAAGTCCTTTCATCGCCAGTGAGCACCTTGATGCCGAGCGGTTCCGCGCGGGTGCGCACGACATCGATCGTTTGCGGGTGGCATTTGTCCGAGACGAAAATCGCCCGGGCATCCGTGTTTTTCTTCACCGCCCACGCCATCGCCATCGCCTCCGCAGCCGCGGTCGCTTCGTCGAGCAGCGATGCATTGGCGATGTCGAGGCCCGTGAGGTCCACGACCATCGTCTGGAAATTCAGCAGCGCCTCCATGCGTCCCTGCGCGATCTCGGCCTGGTAGGGGGTGTAGGCGGTGTACCAGCCGGGGTTCTCCATGATATTGCGCTGGATGACGCCGGGCGTCATGCAATCGTGATAACCCGCCCCGATGAGCGAGCGGTAGACCGTGTTCTTTTTGCCGATGTCGCGCAGTTCGCGGAGCGTCTCGTGCTCGCCCTTGGCGGCGGGCAGATTCAACGGCTTGGCG
>DASZPK010000662.1:0-1670 GCA_035550335.1 Chthoniobacteraceae bacterium
GCACATGGCTCCGCTGCCCAAACACCGGCAGCAAATCCGCCGCAGCCTTGCCCGAGTGCTCCATCAGAACTCGAACCATCTCCGGGGGCGTACTCTCCTCCGGCGGCAAAGCGTTCCGCCGGTCGTAATCCTCCACCAGCAGCACCAGCAGGCGCATCAGCTTCGTCTCGTCTTTCGTCCTGCCGCGCCCCTTCCCAATCAGCGCGCCCAGGCGTTCGCCCACCTGCTCATATTGCGCCTCGCTCTCGATCCGCGCCGGCAGCGCCTCCAGCAGCGGTTGTTCATAGCTTGTGGTTGGCATCAGAAATTCTTCCTGTCGTACTCTTCATGCGTGAGGACCTGCTCAATGTAGAGCGATTTCTCACCGAAATCCACCCGCGCGCTCAGCCGAAATTTGTTGCCTCGGATATCGAAAATGATCCTTCCCGTCGATGGAATATAAGTCCGTCGACCGGAAAAGTACGCTTCACGTCCGGAAAATGCAGCCCTTCCGCCATCCTCGCGGTCTTCAGGAACGCGTGAGAGCGCCGCAGGCGCTACCGTGCTTCGTCCCCAAACTTCCCGGCGGCCGGTTTCCCCGGCTCAGATCAACGATCAACCGTCTCACCGCGTTCGGCCCGGCTCATCCGTGCGTTGTGATCGAGAAGGCCCGGCGCCAGCCGAATCGTTCAATCCTCCAGCGTCGTCATCAAGCGCCTGAACGTCTTCGGTGCCGACAGGACGCACACACCGGAACACCGGAAATCCATAATGACTGACCGCGATGCGCGCACACCTTTTCCGCCTCGCCTGCGGAATCGCTACAAGGTTCTCATCGCCAATCGTCATTCCCGAAATCCCGATGACAGCCATTTTCACCCTGATTCCTTTTAGAATCAACAAGCCCGCCCCTAAACCCCCCCGCGCGTGCGGCATAATACCGGCATGAACTGCCTCGCGGGCATGAGCACCCTTGACCGCATTCCCCGTCAAACCGTGAAAAATCCGGAACGAAGCCGCCATGTCACACAAAGCAAAGAAAAATCGATCTCGCCCAGCCCGATCCAAAGCCTCAGCGAAGCCCGAGCGAAGCCTGAACAAAGCCTCAGCAGACCCGTTCTCGCCCAGTTACCGGCATGGACATGCATAAACTCCCCTAATCATAAACCTAAAACAAATAAATTTGCTTTATCACTCCCCACCCTTCCATAATGGTCTCGGAGTACCTTCCACCAATGACAAATCGAGTCTGGATTTTTGACACCACGCTCCGGGACGGCGAACAGTCGCCCGGCTGCAGCATGACCGTACCCGAGAAGCTGCGAATGGCCGCCAAACTGGTCGAACTCGGCGTAGATATCCTCGAAGCCGGCTTCCCCATTGCCTCCGAAGGCGATTTCCAGGCTGTCGACGCCGTCAGCCGCGAATTTCCCTGGGTGCAGGTGGCCGCGCTCGCACGCTCCATGAAACTGGACGTCGAACGCGCCGCCCGCTCCCTTGAGAAAGCCAAACGGCCCCGCATCCACACCTTCCTCGCCACCAGCGACATCCACCTCAAATACAAGCTCAAAAAATCGCGCCAGGAAGTCCTCGACGCCGCCGTTTCCGCCGTCGAGCTCGCCCGCACCTACGTCGATGACGTCGAATTCTCCGCCGAAGACGGAGCCCGCACCGACCCCGACTATCTCGAA
>DASZPK010000663.1:0-4064 GCA_035550335.1 Chthoniobacteraceae bacterium
CGATTGGCGCCAGGCGGTGGCCGGGCTGTTCGATTCGCCCGGGGACCGCGAATACCTGCAGAAAATCGACCGCGTGACGGTCTCGCACGCGCCGGGCCATCGCTCCACGGCGCTGCTGCTCACGGGCTGGATGATGGCGCAGCTCGGCTGGAAGCCCGGGAAAAAAGACGCATCGGGCATCACGCTTACCACGCCCGAGGGCGGTTCGGTGGCGCTCGAACTCCGCGAGGAAGGGACGCACGGCGTGGAAAAGCTGGTGCTCTCCGCCGGCGGCGCGACGTTCCAGATTTGCTACGAGAACGGGTCATCGTTTCTCCACGAGGAGATCCATCGCCCCGACGGGCGCGACTGCCATTACCTGCTGCCGCCGGGGAAGGACAAGCTGCTGGATTTGTTCAACGAGGAGCTCTGGCGCGGAGGGAAGCACCAGGTATATCTGCGCGCGCTGGATGCGGTGGAAGAGCTGCTTTGAGTTGAAAGCTCAAAGCAAGAAGCACGAATGACGAATACCCCAAAAAGCACCCCCGTTTGGATTATGCTCGCCGTTGCCTTGACTCTGCTTTCAATGTCCGGGTGCGCAGGGATTTCAGGCGGCGCACCGGATGCAAAGTTCTACACGGGCACTTATGAGGGGTCGTTGATTCACAACGATAATCCGTACGGAGACTTACTAATCGAGGGCATGCAGATCACCGCAGGCACCGACGGGGTTTGCACACTCGAAGGAGTAATCAATGCGACCAATCGCGAAGAGGGGATGGATCATACTTCAAACACGCGCAACCATTGGGAAGGGACCGGTGCGATTCATGATGGAGTCTTGCAGTTTTCGTACGTCGTGACTTATGGCGGCGACGAATCTGAGAAGGGAACAGGGAGTTTGCAAAAACAGGGGAAGGAATACATTTTGATTTTTGATGGTGATAAATTCCGGCTGAACAAGGATTAAAACAACGCTCACGCGCTGGCAGCGGGCGCTGTCGTCGCGCCGCGCAGGGGAATTTTTACGCAGAAGAATCTGTAAAGCCGGATCGTAATGACCCATGTGGCGGCCGCGAAGAGCGCCCATACGCATTCCAGTTGCCAGAGGGAGAAGCCATGGAGCATACAGCCGGTTTCATTGCCGAATGGGGCGTCGATTAACTCTTGTGTAAAAGGCCAGTATGGGTAGAAGTCGAATCCGCAGTAATCGGCGCTGTAATACAGGTTGCCGTAAATAAGGACACCCCACCAGAAGCTGAAGAAGTCGCCAACGACAAGGAGGATGAGGAGAAAGATGCCGAGACGGGTGCCCGAAAATCGTGTGCCGTGGTACTGGTTCGAATACCAAATGCCGAATAGGCTAAAGAAGTAGATGACGAAGTATAAAAGGCCGATGCCCATGAAATATATGATGACGCCGTCGAAGATTACCGGGCTTTTGACTGCGAGGTAGCTTTGAATGACCTCCGCGGATGCCGGGTGGGTGGAGTAGAGATCGCCAGCGTCGTAGGAATTGGGAGTAGTGGAGTCCTGCCCGCTCCATGTGATGATGGTGATGATCGCCAAAACCGCGATGACCGCGGAAACCGCAATGCCTTCCGGGCTGGTGAATATGCCGCGGCGGAGTTTCATGTTGTTATGCTGGCATGCGCATATGGAAAATCAAGAGGCCATGTGGCGCGGCGTTTCGGTTGTTTCCGGAAAAATATCCGATATGCTGCAATGCATGTCCTCCCATTCGTGGCGCCGCCCCTTGTGGAGTCTTTCGGTGGGATTTGCGCATCTCTTCATCGCCATTGTGCTTCTAAGGCTTCGCGCACATACAACTTCCATCGGGCTTGTTGGTGCGCCGGGACACGCAATGACGGGTGTTATAACAACATCAAAAACCGCGTGCTATGACCGCATTCTTGATGTGCTGCTTTTTCCATGGTTGCAGTATGGACCGGCGACGGTCAGCAATTTTCCGGTTTTCCGGTATATCCCCGATGGCGTTTGGATCGCTTCCTTTGTAATAAACAGCTTGTTGTGGGGTGTGGTGATTGTTTATTCCGCTGCGGCATTGAAGCGCTGCTTTGGAGAAAGGCCCAAAGAGTCGTGACATGAACGCTGCGCTTCAATAGCGCATGTCTGGAAAGAGGGGCGCAAACGCTGCCGCGGGCCGGATTCTAATTGCCGTGCGTCTGCACGACGCCGAGGGCGTTCATTTCGTCGCCGGATGCGCCGAAGATGCCGATGACGGGGGCGCCATCACCGCCGAGCTTTTTTTTCGGGTTGTGCTCGGGATGTTTGACAATGTCGCCGAGGATTTCGCTGTCGTACGAATCGGCAGGGTCGAGCGAATGGTTGAGCGGATCGATCTTCATGTAGGTGACTTTCAACGCCCAGAGGAATTGCTCGTCATTGATCCAGATGGCGCCGATGGCGTAGCCGGGCTTCGCGTGAAGCGTCACGGGGTCGTGGCCGGTGCCACCGTGGAGGTCGCCCTGGATCTCGCCCTGGGCGGTGAGGAAGAGGGGCTGGACGGAATGGAGGTTGGGCGCGCCGAACCAATCGCCGTGCGTGACGATGAGGCCGACAAGAAGGCCGCCTTGTTTCGGGACGTCCTTGAAATCCTTGCCGCGGTCATGTTTGTCGAGTGTGTTCCTGGCGACGCCGGTGTTGGCGGACTGCGTTTGCAATATGTCGAAGAAGCCTTTCATGCGGAATTCCGTGGCGGCATCCATCGGGACGGGCTGCGGCGCTGTGGGAGCGGATGCTGTTTTCCCGACGGCATTGAATTCGGCAGTGATGCGGTCTTTCTCGGCACGGACGACTTGGGCGTCGTCGAATTTCATTTGCACAGTCAGCTGTTTTTCGAGTGCGGTGAGTTGGTCTATATATTGTGCGCGAGCGGCGTTTTCCAGTTGCGCTTGTTGCTGCTCCACAGCGGCGATGACGAGGGCGTATTTATCGTAGGCGGCGCGCAGGGGCGGTGTCATCGCTTGCATGGCTTTGTCGGTGAGTTTCTGGTCCTTGGCGATGCGGTCTTTCTCAGCTTTGACTTGCAAGGCGGCGTCCAAGTCGCCGGTCGCGGCGACTTGCTTGAGGACTGCATCGAGGGCAGCTTGGTAATCGGCGTTGGGCCGGGCGAGTTTCTGCTCTTCAACGTCGGAAAGCTGCCGCATGACTGTGTCGTACGCGGCGCGGCATTTGGCGAGAGCGTCGGGAATGGTGTTTGCAGGCGTGGAGCTTCCCCCCGAAGGGACACCGAACGGGGCTTGGCCCTCTGCTACGCCGATGGAAGCGAGCAGGAAAAAGGCGAGGAGTGCCTTGATGACTGGAGGTTTCATAATTTGCGGAGTATGCGAGGCGATGATGCCCGATTTGCCGCGTGGCGTGTAAGAAAATGTCTTGGGAACTTGAAGTTTTCTTTAACAAACCTCAGCAGGCATTTCGATTTGATGGCCAAGTTTAGCAGTCTTTTGACCGGCGACAAGTCCTCTCGCTGCTCTTTCGTCCCGGAGAGACCCGGGTGGCTTTTTGCGATTGTAAAACGGGCGACGAATCGTCCGTCTGGTTTCCAGCATCCCTCCGGGATTTGGCTTTTGCGGGGCTCACCCGTGCTTTTTGTTGAAACGGGAGATTTCGCGGTCGGTTTCGCGCTTGGTGGCCTTGGCTTTCAGGTCCTGGCGTTTGTCGCCGGCTTCCTTGCCTTTGCCGACGCCGATCTCGAGTTTGACGCGCGAATCCTTCCAGTAGAGACGCAGGGCGACGAGGGTGTGGCCCTTCACGGAGCAAAGGGCGAAAAGTTTCGCGATTTCGCTTTTGTGTAACAGAAGTTTACGCCGGCGCTTGCTCTCGTGCTGCTCGTGGCTGGCGCGGACGTACGGTTGGATGTCGGCGTCGTAAAGGAAGACCTCGCCTTTTTCCACGCGGGCAAAGGCGTTGCTGAGGTTTGCGAGGCCGGCGCGGATGGATTTGACCTCGGTGCCCTTGAGTTCGACCCCGGCCTCGATGTGCTCGAGGATGTGGTAGTCGTGCAGGGCCTTGCGGTTGGTGATGATTTCGGAGGCCATGGGTCTTGGAATACGGCGGTATGG
>DASZPK010000664.1:0-2803 GCA_035550335.1 Chthoniobacteraceae bacterium
CATCATCTACGAGGAGAACAACCACGGGCAGCTCATTCCCGCCCGCCGCTTTTCGCCCGAATACTGGCGCGACAAATACGAATCCCACCGCCTCATCCAGGACGTCCGCCAGGTCTCCGTGCGCCGCCAGCCGCCCGCGCTGCTCGATTCGCCCGTGCAATCCTACAAGGAGCCGGTCCGCTGGCACGACGAATGGGTGCAGTTCAGGACCCTCATGCGCCGCGCCTTCAAGAGCAAAATGCGCAACCGCGCAAACCTCTTCACCACCATCGTCGAGGCCCCGCTCCTCGCCGCCCTCATTGGCGGCGTCATGCGCTACTCCGAGAGCGGCCATTACGATTTCGCCTCAGCCTATTACATCCCGCAATATTTGTTCTTCGGCCTCGTGGTCGCGATGTTCCTCGGCCTCACCAACAGCGCCGACGACATCATCCGCGACCGCGCCGTCCTCCAGCGCGAGCGCAACCTCAACGTCCGCCTCCCGTATTACATCTTCTCGAAATTTTTCGCCCTCAGCGTCTTTGCGGCGATCCAGTGCATGCTCTTCGTCCTCATCGGCAATGCCATCCTCGAGGTGCGCGGCATGGCTGTCCTCTATTTCGAGTTTATGTTCATCACCTCGTTCACCGGCGTGGCGCTCGGCCTGCTTGTTTCCTCGCTCGTCGCGGACGCAAAGACCGCCGCTAACATTGTTCCACTGGTGTTAATACCGAACATCATCCTTGGCGGCGCCCTGATCAAGTACGACGAAATGAACCGCAACCTCGACCTCGTCTACACCTTCCAGCGCTGGTTCGCCAGCCACCCCGAAAACGGCAACGCCGAAAAGGAGGAAACGACCAGCAAGCTCACCGTTCCCTTCATCTGCGAATTCATCCCGATGCGCTGGTCTTACGAGGCGCTCGTCGTCGCCCAGGCAAAAAACAACCCGCTCGATTTCCGCCAGGATGAATTGCAGAAACAAATCGACGCCCTGGTGAAAAACGGCCAGCTCACCGATGCCCAATCGGCCCGCCTCGACGATTTGAAGGACACGCTCGCCATGCTCTCCGGCCTCGAATCCTACGACGCCGCCAGCATCGACAAACGCCTTTCCCGCGTTGACAAAATCATCGCCGGCAAGACGCTCGATCCCGACGAACTCGACACCAAGCGCAATCTGATCTCCGCCGAGTCCCTGTACGAAAACCAGAAGATCGGCGATCTCGTTTCCAAGGCGGAGGCCGAGCAACTCGACCACCGCCGCACCGACGCGAACGGCGAATTCAAACCGATCAACGTCTTCTTCGGCCCGCTCAAATATTTTTATATTTTCGGCAGGCGCATCGAATGCAGCGTCCTGGCGTTCAACTCCCTCGTTCTCGTCATCTTCTCGCTCTGTACCCTCGGCTTTCTTCACATCAGCCTCCGCCGCCAGCTCAGCGTATCAAGCTAGAATGTACGCCGCACAGCATGTGCACAAAATTGTAACGCGCGCCAGCGCCGCAATTCCGACGGGATTTTTCTTGAATGGCGCTGCTTGACAAATCGCCTCAAAGCCGTTGTTTATTCACTTTCCTTATCGGCCACCCGTTCAAAAATAGACCCCCACATCAGATAATCCAGCCACGACATGCGTAAATTCCCTTTAGCCGTTCTCACCGTTTCCCTCGCGCTCTGCCTTGGCGCCATGGCCGATACCGTCACCCTTAAGGACGGCTCGACCATCGAGGGCAATATCATCCAGCAGGATGATAACCAGGTGACCATTTCCTATAAATTTTCGGACACCGTCACCGATACCCGGATTCTTAAAATGTCGGACGTCTCCAAAATCGAAAAGACGCCCGAGGACGACATCGCATTCGAGCAGATCAAAAACCTCAAGCCCGACCCGTGGCGCACACTCGCCCCCGCCGGCTACGCGAGCGCCATCAACGCCTTGAACGCTTTCCTCACCAAGTATCCCCTCAGCTCCCACGCCGAAGCCGTGCGCGCTTCCCTCAAAGCCTTCCAGGACGAACAGGCGCACCAGAAGGCGGGCGACGTCAAGCTTTTCGGCCACTGGATCACCGCCGCCGCCGCCGCGCCGCTCGACAAGGAAGTCCAGGCCCAATCGCTTTATATCCAAATGCAGGACGCCTCGGCTCAGGGCGATTTTATCGGCGCCTTGAATCTTTTCGATAAACTCGAGCGCGGCTATGCCGGCTCCCGCGTGTTCCCGCTGGCGATCGCCGAGGCGAAGGACGTCCAGTCCAAGCTTGGCGGCCAAGTCAATGTCGATTCCTCCAACTTGAAGGTGAAGGAAGCCCAGCGCCTCCAGGGTGTCGCCATCGCGCTTGAACCGGAAAAATCCGAAATGATCGCCGCGCACAACGACGATCTCGCGCGCTACGCCGCCGCCCTCGACACCGCCACCAAATCCGGCTTGAAATGGCCCCCGCTCATTCCCGATTACGACAAGAGCCTCGACGCGATTGCCGGGGCCCTCATCACCGAAAAAGCGCGCGTCGCCGCATTGCCGGCCGACAAAATGAGCGCCTCCATCTCCGAAACCGATACCGCTGCCAGCGCCCTTGCCGCCGGCGACCTCGCCGCCGCGGAGCCGCAATTGAAGGACGCCCTCCTGCTCTGGCCCGCAAACGACGAAGCCATCGCCGCCCAAAAAGTGCTCAATGCGGAAAAAGCGGCGCTGGCCCATCCCACACCCAAGCCGAGCGCCACGCCCGCCGGCCCCCGCCCGATGAACGCGAGCGTCTCCACCAACGGCGCTCCCGCGCCGGCCGCATCCAGCACGCCGAAGCCGTCCGCCATACCCATTAGC
>DASZPK010000665.1:0-2885 GCA_035550335.1 Chthoniobacteraceae bacterium
AGGCGAGCCACAACAAAAAAGCGAATGAACGTTTGGGTTGGATCATCTCAAAACAGCGTTTTGCCAAAGAGCGCCCGATGCTAGGGATTTCGCGCCGCGTTTCCAGCCTTTTGTCGCACAGCAACCGGCCAGACCCAAAAAGAACGCGGTTGCCCTTTTTCACGGACAACCGCGCCCTTAAGAATCAAACAAAATCAAAAACGATTTTGGAAGAAAGCGTAGGACTACGCAGGATTAATAACGGTCCCGGCGCTCGCCGCGCCCGCCACCGCCACCTCCACGCCCGCCGCCCCCGCCGCCATAACCGCGGCCCCCGCCGCCGCCGCCGCCACCACCGCCACGATAGCCGCCGCCACCGCCACCGCCGCCGCCGGAGCGTTCCTCACGGGGACGCGCTTCGTTCACGGTGAGGGGACGGCCTTCCATCGCCTTGCCGTTGAATTGCGTGATGGCAGCTTGCGCCTCGGCGTCGCTCGCCATGGTGACGAAGGCAAATCCGCGGGATTTGCCGGTAAATTTGTCCTGCATCAGAATGACTTCGCTCACGGAACCGGCCTGCGAGAACATGTCCTGCAATTCGGACTCGGTGGTGCTGAAGGGGAGATTTCCCACGTATAATTTGTTACCCATATTGTCAGTTTTACTCAGCCAGAAAAAAACTTCGGTGACGGTTCCCGTTCGTCGGATTTCAAGTCGTCACTGAAGTTTAATCAACTGACAATCTCCCCAACCCCGAACGTTTGTTTTATGGCTTTGGCAAGGAGCGTAGGGCATTGGGAAAAAATTGCAATGAAAAAAGGTGTCGTAATCAAATTGTAACCTGTCGCTTTTAAGTGTCACCTGGCGTGCGAAAATGGTGCTGGACACCCAAGGGGTGATTATGAGATCAGTTTTTGTTCCGATGCTTCCCCGGCGTTTCATAGCTATTGCGGCGCTTCTTTTTTGCGTAGCGGCGAGTGTGCGGGCGCAGGATATGATCCTGCCGCCGCCAGTGCCGGGCTCATCGTCGAATTCCGGGGTGCAGAGCAGTATTTCCACGCTTCCGCCGGATTCGCCGCTGATTCCGAACCCGAACCTGACTTACCACGACCCGAGCATCAAGAGCTTCGGGGGGTCGAAGGCGGTGACCGAGTCGGGGAACCGCGAGTTCAAGCCGTTTGCGTTCCTGCGGGCATTTTCGTTTCGTTCGAAGCAATACGAGACGAACAAGTACAACGCGTCGCAATATTGGGCTGGCCAGGTCAAATTCAAGACGAGCGACGCCGATGTCTCAACGCGCGGGCCGCTCGCGGGGTTGATCCGGTTGTTCAAGACGAAGACCGCGGACACCAAGGTCGCCGCCGCCTCGACGAAGGTTTACAACGCCGACCGGAAGGTGCTCCAAGTCGAGGAGGAGAAAAACGCGGTGTTCCGCGGGAAGATCGAGGGGAAGATCAAGAAGGAAGGGGCGGCGGCGTTCATCGGTTCCGATCCGATTCACAATGACGATGGGGCGACGCCCTCCTCGGGCAAGGCCGGCTCGAATCCGCATGCGCTCGATTATACGGGGAGCTTGCATACGATGTCGGTGGATGATGTGCGGGCGCTGCTGGGGAAGGATAAGTAGAAACACGAGCGCAAGTCTGCGCTGACAGGACGTAGTTTCGCTGGCGACTGTGGATTTTGCGGGCGAGTGCATGCTTTGCGGTGGCGCTGGTGATTCGTGGATTCCCGGGAGCGCAGGCAGGCGCAGTTGACACGCCCCGGAAAATGCTTCATCCATAAAGCCCCAAAATTTTTCCAAAGACCATTTTACAATCACCTTTTCATGGACACTTCCGAACTCATCGTAGTCTGCGGCGCGGGGGGATTCATTGGCGGCCATCTGGTCGCCGACCTTCGCCGGCAGGGATTCAAGCGCATCCGCGCCATCGACCAAAAACCGTTCGACGAATGGTACCAGGTTTTCCCCGATGCGGAGAATCTCGTGCTCGACCTCCAGCTCAAGGAAGCCTGTGAACAGGCCGCCGCGGGTGGTGCGACGATCTATAATCTTGCCGCCGACATGGGCGGCATGGGGTTCATCGAGAACAACAAGGCGCTCTGCATGCTGAGCGTCCTCATAAACACGCACCTCCTCCTCGCCGCGAAACAGGCCGGCACGAAGCGTTTCTTCTTCTCCTCCTCCGCGTGCGTCTACAACGCCGACAAACAGCGCGACCCGAACGTGATCGCCCTCAAGGAGGAGGACGCCTACCCCGCCATGCCCGAGGACGGCTACGGCTGGGAGAAACTTTTCAGCGAGCGCATGTGCCGCCACTTCCGCGAGGATTTCGGCATCGAAACGCGCTCCGCGCGGTATCACAATGTTTACGGTCCGCACGGCACATGGGAGGGCGGCCGCGAGAAAGCCCCCGCCGCCGTCTGCCGCAAGGTCATCGCCGCGAAACTCTCCGGCAAGCACGAGATCGAGATCTGGGGCGACGGCCACCAGACTCGCAGCTTCATGTATATCGACGACTGCCTCAAGGGGACGCAAGCGATTTTGAAAAGCGATATTCTCGAGCCCATCAACCTCGGGAGCAACGAACTGGTCACCATCAACGGCCTGGTCGACATCGTCGAGGAAATCGCCGGCATCAAATTGAAGCGCAACTACAACCTCTCCGCCCCGAAAGGCGTGAATGGCCGCAACAGCGACAACACGCTCATCCAGAAATACCTCGGCTGGCAGCCGAACATCTCCCTGCGCGAAGGGATGAAAAAAACGTACGACTGGATTTACGGCGAGATGACGAAGAAGTAGCGCAGCCAGTGCCGCAAGCGACTGCTGAATGCGAAAGTTTGACAGCGCGCGGGGCCGATTCTACCCTGTCTGCGCCCCCTAAAACATGCTCACTTCGTCA
>DASZPK010000666.1:0-4150 GCA_035550335.1 Chthoniobacteraceae bacterium
TCGAAAATCACCACACTGCGGAACAGCGGCGCGACACCGCTCCAGCGCTGGATTTCGAATTGCGGCGTCTGCTCGTGGTCGCGCTGGGCGCGTTGCAGCGAGCGGAGGCCCTTCAGCAAATCGCCGAGGGGCAAATCGGGCGTGATGACCGCGCGCATCGGGAGCGTGTTGATGAAAAGGCCGGCCATTTTTTTCGCGTCACGAATGCCGAAATGCCGGCAGGCGCGCACCGAGCCGAACACGACGTCCTCCTCGCGGCTGTATCGCGAGAGCAGGAGCGCCCACGCGGCTTGCACGAGTGTGTTGACCGAAACCCCGTGCGCCGATGCGGCGGTGGCAAGAGCTGCGGTGGCCTCGCGAGAGAGCGAGCGCGCGTGCTCGTGGTGCGCCGGGTGTTCCGCTGCGCGCCTCGGCAGGTCGATCACATTGGCAGCGGGAAATCCCTTCAACGCTTCACGCCAGAATTTTTCCGAAACGGAATGGTCGCGCTTTCCAAGCCACTCGATGAAGTCGCGGTATTGCGGCGCGGGAGGCAGCGCGGGATCTCCGCCCCGAAGGATCGCATCGTAAATGGCCCAGAACTCACGCATCACCATCACGAACGCCCGGCCATCGAGCACGGCGTGATGGAACGTCCACACAAATTGATATTCACGCTCGCCAAACCGGAGGAGCGCTGTGCGCATCAAGGGCGCAACAGCAAGATCGAATCCCCGCGCGCGGTCGCTTTCCAAAAATGCTTCGTATTTTTGCGGCCTGGCGTCGTCGCCCAGCGCACGCCAATCCTCAAAATGCAGCGCAACCTCCACCGATGCATGCACGCGCTGCATCGGTTCCGGCTGGTCCTTCCAGCAAAATGCCGTGCGCAGCACATCGTGCCGCGCGATCACCCGCCGCCATGCCTCCTCGAATGCCGGCACATCCAGTTCCTCGCACACGTGCACGGTCGTCTGCTCGATATTGATGCCATCGCGCGGCGATCTCAGAGCATGGGAGAGCATCCCGTGCTGCAATGGAGATAACGGGTAAAGCATGGCTTGGCCTGGGTTCACGCAGGCCTATGAAAGCAGGAATCCGTCCATCCCATCCCAAAAAATGCATACGATCCCAACGGGGTTTTCCCGTGTCTTGTTTGCGAAACGCGTCGCATGAATGCGACTTTAGCGCGTCATTTATGAAAATGCGCGCAAAAAAGCGATCAGCCTTGATTTTTGTGGAATCAAGGCTGACCGCTGAAATTTTTGCTCCGTCTTCGCGGAGCGGCCCGAAAGAGTTTTCTCTCTGAAAACTCAGTTCATGTAGGGGCTGATGGCGCTGCCCCAAGTATGGCGGGGCGCCGGGGCCGTGGTGGCAGGCCCTTGGGCGACCGGCAACGGTTTTTCGTCCGCTTTGACGACCTTGGCATCAGAAGTGCTTGAAGTAGTATTCGAAGCAGATGATTTGGTGGTCGAGCAGGCGGTGTTAAACAACATTGCGAATGCGCAAAGGCCGCTGAGAAGTGCGAGTTTTTTAGTCATATAGTCTGGAATTTTGCGTTATAAATAGCAGAACTTCCAGAATTGTCATATATTGGTCGAATTCCGTCAATATATTTTTGCACGTTTTTTCCTTCGTTCATTTCCTCGTGGGCATTGCTATTTTCCCGCCGCATGCCCAAGCTTACCGGGATGAAGGGGATTGATAAAGCGGCTTTTGCAATGGCGGCTGTGTTTCTATTGGCAATGCCGTTGTCGCGGGGAGCCGGCACAAAGCAATCCCCCGCCTCGCGCCCCGTGGTGCTGGTGCACGGCTACATGGACGATTCGTCCAAGATGCAATGGATGGCCGATGCCATGCGCGACCAAGGTTTCACGGTCTTCACGCCATCGCTCACGCCAAGCCATGGCGAGGTAAGCCAGGAGGAACTGGCGAAAAAACTCGCGGCCTACATCGACGCGCACATTCCCCACGGCGAAAAATTCGACCTCGTCGCATTCAGCATGGGTGGCGTTGTATGCCGGTATTATTTGCAGCGCATGGGCGGGATGCGCCGCGTGGATCATTTCGTCACCCTAGGCACGCCGAACCATGGCACGCTGCTGGCGTGTCTTTCCCAAAGCCCCGGTTGCCTCGAACTGCGCCCCGGCAGCGATTTTCTCAACGACCTGAACAGCGACGCCGGCACTTTGAGCAAAGTTAAATACACCTCAATCTGGACGCCGTTCGACACGATCATCGTCCCCTCGGAAAGCTCGCGCATGCCGGTGGGGCAGAACATCAGGATCTGGGTGCCGATCCATCCGCTGCTGGTGTGGAGCCCCAAATCCGTGCGGACCGTGACGGGGATTTTGAGGTCGTGACCACGCGTTCACGCCAAGCATGACCATCGCGCTCATTGCTCTCGCGGCAGCCGCCATTTTGCTTTTCGTCGTAATGCGTATCGCCTCCTCCGGGCAATCCGCGATCCCCGTAGAACCAGCGGCACCCGGACAGCGCGTCGTGATACTGGTTCACGGCATTTGGGATGCCGGAGTAAAAATGGACCGCATGGCTATGTATTTCCGCAAGCGGGGCTACGCCGCATTCACGCCCACACTCGTGCCGAATTGGGGCCAGCTCGGCCTCGACGAACTGGCGGCGCAGCTCGCGGCCTTCGCTGAAAAACATGTCCCGCCCGGCGAAAAATTCGACCTGATCGGCTTCAGCATGGGCGGCCTGATTTGCCGCTATTATTTGCAGCGGCTCGGCGGACTCCAGCGCGTGGCCCATTTCGTCACGCTCGGCGCGCCGCATCACGGCAGCATGCTCGCCTGGTTCGTGAACAACCCCGGTTGCCTCCAGATGCGCCCCGGCAGCGTGTTTATCAAGGATTTAAACAGCGACATCGCCGCGCTGCGGCAGGCCCATTTCGCCTCAATCTGGACGCCGTTCGACCTGATCATCATCCCCTCCTCCAGCTCGCGCACGGAAGTGAGCCGCAATTTCATCCTCTGGCTCCCGATCCATCCCCTGCTCGTCTGGAGTCCCAAATCGCTCCGCCTCGTGGCCGAGCTGCTCAAGGCGTGATCACGAAATCTCCGGCATGATCCGGGAGAGGAGCTCGCTGATCTTCACGCGCTCCTGCTTCATCGAATCGCGGTGGCGTAGCGTGACCGTGTCCTGCAACTCCGGCCCCTTCTCGCCAAGCGTATCAAAATCGATCGTGATGCCGAATGGCGTGCCCGCCTCGTCCTGCCTGCGGTAGCGTTTGCCAATGCTCTGGTTGTCATCGTAGAAAACGTTCATGAGCGGTCGCAGCATGTCGCGAATCTCCAGTGCCTTCGCGACCAGCTCGGGCTTGTTTTTTTGCAACGGGAAAATGCCCACCTTCACCGGCGCGACACGGGGATGAAAACGCATTACAACCCGTGTCTCCTTGTTCCCCTTTTCGTCGGTGACTTCCTCCTCCGCGAAAGCATTGCAAAGCAGCGCGAGCACGAGGCGATCGGCGCCGGCTGAAGGCTCGATCACGTGCGGAATGTAACGGGCATTTGCCGGCTGGTCGAAATACTCCATCGACTTTCCGCTGTGCTTCTGGTGCTGCGACAGGTCAAAGTCGCCGCGCGCGGCAATGCCCTCGAGTTCCTGCGTTCCGAACGGGAATTTAAACAAAATATCAACACACGCCTTTGCGTAGTGAGCCAGTTCCTCTTTCGTCTGCCAGTATTCCTCCAGCGTGTCGCGGCCAAGGCCGATGCTTTCGTAGAACTTGATGCGCTCCTCGACCCAGTATTTGTGCCACACCTGCCAGCCCCAATTTTCCTGCGGCTCGCCCGGGTGTCCCTCCCCTTGCAGCTTTGCAACAGAGCCTGCTTTCTTTTCCACCACCTCATCGGGCTTGATGAAAAACTCCAACTCCATCTGCTCGAACTCCCGCGAACGGAAGGTGAAGTTGCGCGGGTTGATCTCGTTGCGGAACGCCTTGCCAATCTGCGCGATGCCGAAGGGGACTTGCTGGCGGGAAGTATCGACTACATTTTTAAACTGCGCGAAGATCGCCTGCGCGGTTTCCGGGCGGAGATACGCGACGCTGTCGTCGGTCTCGGTCGCGCCGACGAAAGTCTTGAACATCAAATTGAACCTGCGCGGCGCGGTGAGCAGCGCGCCGTTGTCAGGATTATGCCGGGTGGAC
>DASZPK010000667.1:0-2983 GCA_035550335.1 Chthoniobacteraceae bacterium
GCGCCTGGCCGAGCAACGCATCGCCGAGGCCCGCTACCAGGACGCGAGGAATGCGCTCAACGCCGTCCTCGACCCGCAATACGATCCCAATTACAGGCCGGCCATCCAGCTCCTCGCCCAGCTCGACGATCCCGAGCGCTTCAACCAGACGATGGGGCCGAAATTCATCGAAAAAATCCGCGACGTGGACCAGTTGTTCATGGAGGCGAAAGGCTTTTACGACTCGGGGCGCTACGATCTCGCCTACAAGCGGTATGACCAGATTCTCGATCTCGACCCCACCAACATCTCCGCCCGCAAAGGCCAGGAGGATGTGAACACCGCGAAGCTGCGTTACACCAACGAGGCCTACAACGAGACCCGCGCGCTGCTCCTCTATCAAGTCACCAAGAAGTGGGAAACCCAGCCGCGCAACTACGTGAACAAGGTGATCGAAAAAGTCGAAGTGACGGCGATCAACCCGCACAACACGGAATACATCAAGGAGAAGCTCGACCATATCATCATTCCCCAGTTGAACCTCCGCGATGCCACGATCACTGACGCGATCAATTTCCTGCATCAAAAGAGCATCGATCTCGACACCACGGAGACCGACCCGCTGCGCAAAGGCGTGAACATTGTTTTAAAACTCGATGTCACCCCCGGCAACTCGGCCGTCGGCGCGCCGCCTCCGGAAGGCGCTGTCGCCGCGCCGGAAGCCGCCGTGGGCGGCGCCGCAGCCGCTTCCGCCGAGCCGAGGATCACGCTGAACCTGTCGAACATTCCGCTTTCAGCCGCGCTCGATTTCACCACCAAGCTCGCCGGGTTGAAGTACAAGATCGAGCCGTACGCGGTGAAGATCGTTCCGCTTTCGGAAAACATCGAGCAATTGATCACGAAGGAATACAAGGTGCCCCCGGGGTTCCTCACCACCGCCTCCGGTGGCGCGGCAGCCGCGGGGCCCGTTGGCGGCGCCCCCATCGCCGCCGTGCCGGGCGGTGCGGTGGGCACGCCCGTTACTCCCACCGGCCTCACTCCCAAGGTCACCGCGGAGGATTATCTTAAGAATTCGGGCGTTACATTCCCCGAGGGGGCAAGCGCCAGCTTCCTCCCCTCCAGCAGCAAACTGGTTGTGCGCAATACCCCGGAGAATCTCGATCTGGTTGACCAGATCGTCGATGTGCTCAACAATACGCAGCCCACGCAGGTGAGCGTTGAGGCCAAATTCGTCGAAATCCAGCAGACCAATTACAAGGAACTGAGCTTCGACTATTCGCTCGGCAGCGGCAACCTCGGCAAAATTCAATACATCGGCGGCAATACCGCGGGGCCGACGACGACCTTCCCCTTCCTGAATATTTTCGGCGGCGGGCAGGTGACCACCGGTCTCCGCAGCGGCGGTGAGGCAATCGGCGGTGACGCCGTGGATACGCTGCTCAACCCGGGCACCAATGTCCCGGGCGAACCCGCACCCCCGACATTTGCCGTCTCCGGCGTGGTGACCGCCGCGCAGTTCCAGGCGCTGTATCGCGCCCTCAACCAGAAGAAGGGCGTGGACCTGCTTTCGGCCCCGAGCGTCACCACCAAGAGCGGCCAGCGCGCCGTGGTTGAAGTGGTCGTCGAGTTCCGTTACCCGACTGAATTCACCCCCCCGCAGATTCCCAACATTCCCGCGGGCGGGTTTGTCGGCACCGGCAACTATACCGCGGTTACGCCGACCACGCCTGCCGGGTTTGAAACCCGCAACACCGGCGTCACTCTCGAGGTGGAACCGGTCATCGGTCCCGATGGCGAGACGATCGACCTGAACCTCGCGCCTCAGGTGGTCGAGTTCGATGGCTTTGTGAACTACGGCACGCCGATCTACGGCGCGCCGCAACCGATCTTCAGCCCCATATTCATCCCGGGCTTCGGGTTCCCCGTCATCGGTTATTCCCCGCCGGCCGTGGTCACCCAAAACGCGATCAACCAGCCGATTTTCGACACGCGCAAAGTCACCACCAGCGTGAGCGTGTGGGACGGCCAGACCGTGATCATCGGCGGGCTCGTGCGTGAAGACGTGCAAACCGTGGAGGACAAGCTGCCCGGCCTGGGCGACCTACCGATCCTGGGACGCTTCTTCCGCTCCAACGTCGACCAGCACATCAAGCGCAACCTCGTGATGTTCGTCACCGCGCACCTGGTCAATCCCGCGGGCGACCTTGTTCACGGCGAGGAAGAGAAGGAAGAGGAGCAGTCGGCCGGCGGGCCGGTGCCCCCGCTTTCCTTCCCGGAATTGCCTGACGCGCCGCTGCCCAAGTAACGCGGTTCGCAAAACTTCTAGACAGCCAACGGGTGTTTAACATCCGTTGGCTGTTTGCTTTTTGTCCGGCGCATTCGCCACGCGCGGGAGCCCGTCGCGAAATGTTAAACAAGAGTTGTCATTTGACGCGCGGTTGAAGCAGGGGGAGGCCCCCTCATCGGCACATCAGCCCAAGGAACGCGCGGGAAATCCGGTTCGCATGATCCGGGAATTGTGCGAATTTGAATCGCGCTCGCACCATCGGCAACCGGCCCAAAATGTGGCAAAACCGCATGCAATTCTCTTGACTGGCACGGTTCGTGGTGGTTTAAAGTGGAGGAGAGTGGCAAAGAATGTTTGCCCACCCCACTTTAACCCATGGCCGCCCAATCTTATTCCAAGCCGATTTATTCGGGGCGGTACCGCCATGCCATGGACAAAAAGCACCGCATCACCGTCCCGGCACGGTGGCGCTCGGAAAACGAAGAGGAGGAGGAATTTTACATCATTCCCGACCAGGGCAATTCCTACCTGCTCGTCATGCCGCCCGCTGAGTTCGAAAAGGTGGAGGAGAAGGTCAACGCGCAGGAAGGGCTCACGCAAATGGAGCGCCGGGAATTCATCCGGCGTTTCTATTCGAGCGCGCAGCTCTGCTCGTCGGACAAGCAGGGCCGTATGCTGCTGCCCGAGGAGCATCGCAGGCAGGTCGGGATCAAGGAT
>DASZPK010000668.1:0-6383 GCA_035550335.1 Chthoniobacteraceae bacterium
GGGAGGGCATGCATGACGGTGAAGATCCCGTGCGTGCTGGACAACTGGATCGCGAAGGGGCCTTGTTACTACATCGTCTATTTTTCCATAAGGGATGGATATTTCCCGGCGGGGTGGAAATTGTTCAGCGCGGGCGGGCGGCTGCTCGTGGATTACCAAATCGACGAGCTCGGCGCGGCGAACGCTGACAAGGATGGGAAGGCGGTTTTCCGCTATCCCAAAAAAGCGACTTACCGCTGCTATGCGAGCGACCCGCAATACCCGGCGGACAAGCCGCAGTATGTGATCACGACGGAGACGAAATCATTCGCGCTCAACACGGTGGAGGACGATTCGATCTTCACGATCGACCCGGTGAAAGTGAAGGCCGGGATGCTGTTCGATTACGACCGCAACATTGCGACGCGGCTGCCGGCGCAACCTTGAAACAACCCGGAAATCCAAACCCATGAATACCATCCATTCCGCACTGCAAGGGCTTGCGATGACGAGTTTGCTCGTCTCGGGAGTCACCATCATTTTTCTCGCGCTGCGTCCGCTTTTGCGGCGGGCGATTGGGAGCCAATGGGTTTGCGTGCTTTGGCTCGCGCTGCTGGCGCGGCTGCTGATGCCGTGGCCGGTGGAGTCGCGCTGGAGTTTGTTTAACGATTGGCGTCCGCATCGCGATGCGCCAGCGGTGGCTGAGACGGCGCCGGTGGTGGTGGTGAAGGTGAGCGTTTCGCCAAGTGAGACGACGAAGGATAATGGGGCGGTTTCGCCGGCGCACCCGGTAGAGGCGCAGGCGGCGGAGCGGCGGTGGGATTTTACGGATGCGCGGTTTTGGGGCGCGGTGTGGATGGCGGGGGCGGCTTGCGGGCTGGCGATGCTGGGGTGGCGCTGGTTGCAGACGCGTCGGCTGGGTTTGAAAACGCACGCGGCGACGGATGAACGGCTGCTGCGGATTTTTCATTCGCTGCCACGCGAAGCGCGGGGACGCACGACCATGCGGATGACGGATGCGGTTGCAACGCCGACGCTGGCGGGGATCTTTCGCCCGCAGATCTGGATGCCGTCGGATTGGCCGGCGCAATTCAGCGATGAGGAGTTGCGCCAGGTGCTCCTGCACGAGTTGGGGCATGCGCGCCGGGGGGATTTGATCGCGCAATGGCTTTTTGCTTTTGCGCAGTGCGCGCATTGGTTCAATCCGCTGGTGTGGATGGCGGCGCGCGCAGCGCGGTTTGACCGCGAGATGGCTTGCGATGCGTGGGCGCTGGCGCGCGGTGGCGACCACGAGGCTTACGGCTCGGCGCTCATGAAAGCGGTGCGGTTGCTGCGCGGGCCCGTGCCCGCGATGCATGGCACGGCGGCGATGGCCTCGACCCGGCGCGGGCTTTGCGCGCGCATCTCGGGGATCGGGGCGTTCCGGCCGGTGCCGGTGTGGCGCGGGGCGGCTGGGGTGTTGCTGATGCTGCTCGCGCTCGCGGTGGTGACGACGAATCGTACGACAGCGGCGGATGGGAAGGAGGGGGACTCGAAACCGGACGCATCGGCGCCGGCGGCGGTTTCCGATGCCACGAAACCGGAGGGGAGCGTGCAGATCGAGGTGCAAACCAAGTTTGTCGAGATCACGGAAGAGGCATGGAAAAAATTGAGCAAGGCGGACCCGCAGTTTGCGCAATTCAAATTCCCGGAACTGGACCATGAAAAAACCGCTTACGCCGACCTCAAGGACAAGATGCAGAAAGGCGAGGATGCCGCTTGGGAAATTCCCGAAAGCGACATCGGCCAGCTCGCGATCCTTTCCAACACGGAACTCGAAAAGATGATCGCTGTGCTGGACCAGAAAAAGGAGGTCAATTTACTGGCTGCCCCGGCGGTGACGACAAAGGATGGGCAGAAGGCGCTGGTGGAAGCCATCGTGGAGTTCAGGTATCCGTCGGAGTTCGAGGAGCACAAGGACCCCATTCCCGGGACGGACCCACAGGGGAGAAAAGTGATGGTGAAGGTACCGATGACACCCTCGGAATTCGAAACGAGAAACCTGGGTGTGACCCTGGAAGTGACGCCCAGGTTCAAGGACGGCGAAATCGCCATGGACATAAAGCCGACGCTGGCGGGATTCATCGGGTGGGAGTCGGAGAACAAAGGAGTGAAAACGCTCGATTGGGAACTCCGCGATATGACGAAGATCCAGCATTTCCCGGTGTTCTCGACCTCGACGGGCAAAATCAATGCGACGATTCACAACGGCCAGACGCTCCTGATGGGAGGAGTGCGGGTTGAGAGCGCGAAGGACGGGTCGCTGAAGGAGATGTCTTCCAGGATCGACGGGGCGTATTTGCCGTTTCACGATCAGGGGCCCAATGCGGCGCCGGAAACCGCGCGCAGCGTCGTGCTGGTTTTCGTCAGCGCGAAGGACGTGGTCGTTCCGCCGTCGAAACCGGATACCGGCATGCGTTTCCGCGAAAACTTCCGGTTTGTAAAACTGGATGAGGCGGAATGGAAAAAAGTGTGCGCGACCATCCCGTATTTCAAAAGCATCGCTCCTGGAATACCGGGAATGGACAAGGAGAAGAAATCGTATGCCGAGGCGCTGGGCGAATTGCCGGCAGGGAACGAGGACTTGAAGACATTCGACGCGCCGATGGACTGCCTCGGCGTGCTGCCAAAAATCCAAGCCGACGTGGTGATCCCCGAGCTGGAGAAGGAGACGGGCAAGATAGATAAAATTCCCGCCCTCACGCATGGCGGGCAGGCGGCTGTATTGAAAATCGGGCTGAGGGACGTCCGCTACCAGATAAAAGCGGGGCAGGGGGATACGCCGCCGGAATTTGCGACGAGGAATGTGGGCTTTGAAGCGGATGTAACGCCGGAGCCAGGCAACGGCGCCGACACCAAGCTCCTGTTTACGACGCAGTCGACGACTTTCCTCGGTTTCGTGCGCGAGCAGAGCGGGCAAAAGTCGCTCGCGGATGAAAGCCAGGCAGGGATGCCGGGGATCGGCAGGCCGGTTTTTAACACAGTGCGGAGCGTGTTCCAAACGACCGTGCAGGAACCCCAGACGGCGGTGGTTGGCGGCATGGAGACGGAGGTGGTTCCAAGCCAGGAGGGCGGCAAACCCACGACGAGACGGAGCGTGATTTTGCTGTTCGTGGAAACCACGGAGGACAAACCCGATGATGGACCGGCATCGAGCCCGTTGGGAAGTCCGCAACCGGTTGCGGACTATCAGATTCCCAGTGGTGTCCCGGTGTCCGGCAAGCCGGGCTTTGTGACGAGCCCTTACGCGCCGGACAAGGGCGACATCGATGTGCGGGGGTACGGTTCCGGCACCGAGGTGAAAGACCCGTACTCGGGGAAGATTTTTCTCGTGCCGTGATTTTACGGAAATTTTACATCATTTTTACACTGTTTTTTTTGACAATCCCGCGCAAGCCGGGAAGATATCCCATATGAAAAGCACCCCCAATCCATTGCTGCTCATGATCGCTCTCATCGTTTGCGCCGGGCCGTTCGCGCGGGCTGAAGAAGGGGCGGATGAAAAACAGACCGAGGCGTTGGTGGCCGCGGCGGCACAAGGCGATGTCGCGGCGGCGACGAAGCTTCTGGATGCCGGGGTGGATGTGAACGCGAAAACCAATGAGGGTCTCACCATTTTGATGATCGCCGTGGCGGGACAGCAGGGGAATGGCCACGAGGTGGAGATGATGAAACTGCTGCTCGACCGGGGCGCGAAGATCGACGCGAAGGACGCGCGGGGATACACGGCGGCGTGGTATGCGGCTTGGGCGGGTTTGTCGCCGGAGGGGTTGCAATTGCTGATCGACAAGGGGGCGGATGTGAAGGCGGTGGTCCCGAAGGAAGGGACGATCCTTCATCACGTGGGCGACTACGCGCCCTCCGATAAAATGGACCCGAAGGAGAAGGCGAGGCGCGAGGATAATCTGCGCAAGACGGTGGAAATCCTCGTCAAGGCCGGCGTGGATGTGAACGCGAAGGATGCCGGCGGGCAGACGGCGCTGGCAAAATTCGCCGATTTCGGGGAGCCGGTGCTGGTGGATGAGGCGCTGGCGCATGGGGCGGATGTGAATGTGACGGACGATTCGGGGCGCACCGCGCTGCTGAATGCGCTGCAACCGAGCTTCGCGAGGCCGCCGGACGTGGCGATGGTGGATGAATTGCTCGCGCACGGGGCGGACGCGACGATCGGGACGAACAACCCGGCGGGGAAGGGGGACACGCCTTCGCCGCTCAAGTCGGCGATCATCGGCGGCCATTATTATGCGAATGACGACCAGCAGGCGCGGCGGGCGATGTTTAAAAAGTTGATGGACAAAGGGGCGCGGTTTGCGTGCGAAAAAGAGAGCGACACGGAGGCGCTGCTCACCGCGGCGTCGCTCGGGGACGTGGCGAAGGTGAAGGAATTGCTCGCAAAAGGGGTGAAGGCGGGCGCGGCGGACGACCGCGGCTGGACCGCGCTGATGAGCGCGGCGGGGCTCGGTTACAACGAGGTGGCGGACGCGCTGCTGGATGCCGGCGCGGATGTGAACGCGCGCGATGCGGACAATTTCACGGCGCTCTGGCTCGAGGTTTCCTGCGGCACGGACCCGCAGCGGGTGGAGGCGCTCGCGGGCAGGAAGGCCGACCCGAATATCGCCGCCGCGGGATTTTACGGCACGGTGCTGGGCCGCGCCGTGCTGCGGAAGGACATCAAGGTGGTGGAAACATTGCTCAACGCCGGCGCTGACCCGAACCAGACCATCGGGATGCCGGGGCAAACCGAGACGGAGACCGCCCTGCAAGCCGCGGTGCAAAAGCGGCAGGCCGCGATTGTGAAATTATTGCTCGACCACAAGGCCGACCCGAATCCGCGCAGCATGGAAAACCGCTCGCCGTTGTATTGGGCGATCGATTACGGCGAGGTCGAGATGGTGAAGGCGCTGCTCGCGGCGGGAGCGAAGACGGATGTGGTGAGCGCCTACCATGAGAGCATCCAGGACGAAGCGGAGCGCTCGGACAATGCGGAGATCAAGGAACTCATCCGGAAGGCGGTGGGCGGGAAGTGAACCCGCAAGGGGGCCGGCGTATGGAAAACGGGATCGACCACGATCGGAAGCGGCGACATGCGCATGTGGGTTTGACACGAAAGCTTGATATCGGCGGCGGAATCGAAATCGGCGAAAGCGCGGATGTGGGCGCGACCATCGGGCCCGACGGCGAAACGATCGACCTTGTTATGACGAACCGAGGTGAAAGACCCGTACTCGGGGAAGATTTGGAAAAGGCAGGGGAAAGAATCAGGAAGTTAGGAATAAGAGGCTGAACCGAATGCGATTGATGGGACAGAAGGTGCGTGTTAGTTTCGCCCGCGAAAAGGTGTGGCAATATGAACTTCTTGTTTCACGCGGTGTGGCGCACGACTTCCGTCGCCACGGTTGTTTTTGCAGCGGGGTTGATCGCAATCCCTGGAACCGGGGCGAAGGCGCAGGAGAAGGGGAAAAACCGGATAGAAATCGAAACCACGCTTTGTCGAATTCCAGCAGATGGAACAAGTGGAATCGCCGGCGTACAAGGCGCTCCCCACGCCTACTCCCGCACTCGTTGGTCAGAGCATCGACTCGCTTCTCGCTCCCGCGCTGAAACCGAAACAGGGACCTTCGATTCCGAAACTGATCGGGCAACTTAGGAAGGAGGGGGACAACGCAATGTCTTACGACGCCCCGATGAAGATCGGCGGCGTGGTGACGCTGGCACAATATGCCGCGCTCCAGCGATGGCTCACAAACCCAGGCAATGCTTCCGAGATCTGGAGAACCGGGGCAACCACGATCGAGAGCAGCGACACTGCCGAGGTCGCTTTGACGCGAAAGATCGCGGAAATCAGCACGGACATTGGCGCAAGCGCGGATGTGAGCGGCATCATCGATGCAGATGGCGAGACGATCGATCTTACGATCAAGCCGAAGTACACGGGCGTGCTCGGCTGGCTATCGAAAGGAAGTGATGGGAAACCCATTCTTACGACTACAAAAAACGGCACGGTCGTTTTCAGCGAAGGCAGCACTGATAAGCCGCTGGTGGTTTCGGTCTGGGATGGGCAGACGGTTCTGGTGGGGTGCGACAAACTGGAACTGCAGCCCGGCGCTGCGGGTGGGAAGCCGAAGGTTGTTTGCAAGGGGGTGCTCATCATGATCACGGTGCATATCGTTGATCAGCATGGGGCGAAATTGCCCGACAGGGAGGAAGAGGATGTCGTGCCGCTTCCAAATCCATCTCCCGCATCTCCGACGCACTAAATCCGCGCTTCACCCGGCGTATTCCACTTCGCCGGAGAGGTGGAGGTCGGGGCCGATTTTTTCGTAGCGCGGATTTTTGATGCGGGCGCTTTTCTCGCTTGCGGCGAT
>DASZPK010000669.1:0-2339 GCA_035550335.1 Chthoniobacteraceae bacterium
CGGCCACCGCCACTGGGGCGGCGGTTTCCACCGGGACTTCAAACCAGAAATTCGAGCCTTTCCCAAGCTCGCTCTCGACGTGGATTTCACCACCCATGAGCCGGATGAATTCGCGGCTGATGGCGAGGCCGAGGCCTGTGCCCCCGGCGCGATGCCCCGCGCTCGCCTGCTCGAAAGATTGGAAAAGACGCGGCCGCTCCTCAACTCCGATGCCGGGACCGGTATCGCGCACCGCGATGCGCAGGCGATTGCCCGTGCCGTCCGGCGAGGCGGTCACGGTGATCTCTCCGCTCTCGGTGAATTTCACGGCATTGCCGACGAGATTGATGAGTACCTGGCGGAGTTTCCCCTCATCGGCGGTGATGAAATCAGGCACGCCGGGCGCGATCTCGATGCCGAAGCGGAGTTGTTTCGCGTCGGTGCGGAAATGAAAGAGACTTTCCACATCCATGAGCAGCCGGTGAATGTTGAACGGCCCGGGCCGGAGCGTGATCTGGCCGGTCTCGATCTTCGACATTTCGAGGATGTCGTTGATGAGGTCGAGGAGGTGTTCGCCGCTGTTGCGGATGGTGCCGAGGTATTTGCGCTGTTGCTCGTTGAGTGGCGAATTACGGTCGAGGAGCTGCGAGAATCCGAGGATGGCGTTCATCGGCGTGCGGATCTCGTGCGACATGTTAGCGAGAAATGTGCTCTTGGCGCGGTTGGCGGATTCCGCGGCGTCCTTCGCCTTTGCGAGGTCGTCGCGGGTTTTTTCGAGGTCGGTCGTGCGCTCTCGCACGAGGTCTTCGAGGTGATGGCGGTGGCGCTCGAGCTCCTCTTCCGCACGCTTTCGCTCGATCTCCTGTTGGTTCACCTCCATCGCGAAGGAAATGTCGGCCGCGAGCTCGTCGAGCAGACGCAATTCGTCGGCATCAAAGAACTCCTCCTCGCCGGCGTAGATGTTGAACACGCCCGCGCGCCTGCCGTCCACATTGAGCGGCAGGGAGACTAGAGAGCGGTAGCCGCGCTCCAGCGCAAGCGCGCGCCAGGGAGCCGCCTCGGGTGAATGTTCAACATCGTTGCACACCGCATGCTTTCCGGTTTCGAGCGCGCTTTTCGTAAAAGCGCAGCCGGGGCCGGTGAATACCCGTTGGAGCGCGGCCAGCGTGTCGGGCGAGGCGCCGGCGTGGGCGGCAAGCTGGATGGGCTGTGCGGGATCCTTGAGCAGGCCGATCCACGCCAGCCGGACACCGCCCTTCTCCACGGCAATGCGGCAGGCGCCTTCAAACAATTTTTGCGTGTCCCTTTCGCGCACGATGAGCTCGTTGATGCCGCTCAACACCGCATATACCCTGTTTAACTGGTGTATGCGCTGGTCGGCGCGTTTGCGCTCGGTGATGTCCCGCACGACGGCGAGGATGTAGTCGCGCTCGTGGCGAATGTAGCTGGCATTGATCTCCACGGGGAAAATCGAGCCGTCCTTGCGCCGGTGCTCGGATTCGAAGACCAGGGACCCAAGGCGCCGCAACTCCCCGACGTGCACTTCCCACGATTTACCGCCGGGATTATTGAACAGAGGATTGATCTCGAAGATATTGAGCGCCTGGTATTCGTTTCGCGCGTAGCCATGAATCTTGCTCGCCTTTTCGTTCACATCGAGGATGCGGCCGGATTCCGGATCCACAACCTCGATGGCATCATTCGCATGATCGATGAGGGCGCGGAACAGGGCGATGGCTTCGGCAGCCTTGCGTTGCTCGGCATTGGCCTCCTTGAGAAGGTCGATGCGTTCGTTGAGGACCTTGGAAAGGAAACCACAGAGCATGCCGACGAATGGAAAAAAGAACACGCGGAACAGCCAGTTTGACAATGTTTGCGGCGTCCCCTCTGCCACATTCAGCGGCATGAACGGCCCGATGATGAACGCGCCCAGCAATCCCGCGGCCGCGCCGCCGTAAATCCCAAAAACCGCCGCGGCCAGGATGATGGGCACATACATCAAATGCGCCCAGACATAGACGGTGCCCCCGGTCCAATAAACGATCATGCCGATCGCGACGATCGCGGCGAGGATGACGATACCCAGCGCGACCGCCCGGGCCCCGGCGGGCCTGCGCCAGCGGTTGAGCCAGTTTTCGTCGTCGAGGCCCCGCGATGGATGATGCTGCGGGCTGCCGCCCGGGTTGTCGTTCCGCGCAACGGTTGAAGTTATCGTTTCCATCAATCACCTTTTGAGCCGGCAACCCAGCCTTGAGAGCTACAATGAAACCAAACTTGCGGAATTCCATCAAGGCATAAGGGGCTTACCAAGCGTCAACACGCGGCTCTCGATGTGCGTGCGAGTTTGAGGGAAGCTCGCT
>DASZPK010000670.1:0-13861 GCA_035550335.1 Chthoniobacteraceae bacterium
TCGACGAGCGGCGCAGGGGCCACCGCCATCTTCGCGCAGAGCGTGGGCGGGGGCGGCGGCGTGGCGGGCAACGTGAACCGCGGGCTTTTGAATTACGCGAACATCGGGCTCGGGATCGCGGTGGGAGGCACGGGCGGCGGAGGCGGCGACGGCGGGATGGTGACGGTTTCGAGCACGGCAGCGATCGTGACGACGGGAAGCAGCGCGACCGGCATTTTCGCGCAGAGCGTGGGCGGCGGCGGCGGGCTCGCAGGGGCACTGGGCAACGACTTCCCGGTGCTGGACCTGCTTAACTTCGCGGGAAGCGTGGGCGCGGTGGGGGACAGCGGCACGGTGAATGTCACACAAGTGGGGAACATCACGACCACCGGCAATCTTTCCGACGGCATCGTGGCGCAGAGCGCGGCGGGGAGCGGGACTGGCGGGCCGGTGACAGTGATTTTCACGGGGACAATGAGCGACTCGGGAAGTTACTCGACCGGCATCATGGCGCAGAGCACGGGACAGGACGGGGCGAACGACATCCAGGTGACCGTGAACGGCGCGCTCGTGGCGGGCTCGGGGACGGGGATCATCACCACCGGCACGGGGCCGGGGGCGACTGTCGCGGCTTCGGGGACGGACCCGGGGGCGATATTCGGGTTTTCGGCCGGCGTGCATTTGGTGGGCGGGAACAACAATACGCTCACGAACAACGGCTTGATCGCGACCGCGGACAACGCGGCGGGGCTTGCGATTCTGGGCGAGGGGGGCAACGAGACGGTGAACAATTACGGGACGACGTTCGGCTCGGTGGATCTTGAGAACGGAAAGACGGCTTTCACCAACACGTTTAACAACGAGGCGGGCGGGCTGCTGCAATCGGGCGCGGTGGTTTATCTCGGCGAGGGGAATGTGTTCAACAACTCTGGGACGATTTCGCCCGGGGCGGTCGGGACGCTGATGTCCACGGCGCTCACGGGGAATTTCACGCAGACGGGAAGCGCGTCGTGGTTCTTCGACATCAACGACGTGTTCAATTCGGATTTGTTCGCGATCTCGGGGACGGCGAAGCTGAACGGTTATATAAACACTGTCAACCTGAACGAACTGGCGATCCCGACGACCACGGGCACATACACGCTTGTGACGGCGCAGAAAGGACTGACGGGGAATTTCGCATTCGGGACGATGAGCGGGAGCACGATGCCGATCGGGCTGACGTATACGTTGTCAAACTCCGACACCCAGGAGCTGCTGCTGCTCAATGCTTCCAGCGGACCGTTCTATTGGAACGGGTCGGTGGGGAACGCGTGGAACGGGGATTTCATCAGCGGGTCGACGATCTGGACGGCGGATGTGACGGGGACGAACCCGATTTACGGCACGCCGGGCGTGGTGGACGATGTGTTTTTCTCGACGGTGGACGGCACGAACCAGGATACCGTGCTGGGGGCGGATTTCCTGATCAATAGCCTCACGATCAGCGACACGACGGCGGTGAGCATCAGCGGGAGCACCTCGGTGAGCGGGAGCATCAGCACGCTGACCGTCGCGGCATCGAGCGGGTCGGGCGTTTACATTGCGCCGGGGGCGGGGGCGACAACGATCACTTCGCTGGTGGCGCTCGGAGCGGACCAGTCGTGGACGAATGACAGCACGAATTTGTTTTTGGTGAGCGGGTCAACGATCAGCGGGACGGGACAGAACCTGACGGTGGAAGGGACGGGGACGACGGAAATCACGGCGATCATCCAGACGGGAAGCGGGTCGTTGACGAAGGACGGGCTGGGGATGCTGGTGCTTTACGGGACGCCGAATACGTACAGCGGCGGGACGAACCTCAAGAACGGAACGCTGCTTGTGGCGAATGCGAATGCGGTCGGGACCGGCAACGTGACGCTGACGGGCGGTTTGTTCACGACAATGAACGACCCGGCGACATTGCCCACGATGGCGCTGCACTTGAACATCGGCGGATATTACAAGCAATCGTCGCCGGCAATACTGACCTTGCGCATCCTCGGGCCAACGGGACCGGGCGGCGTGAATGACGAATTGCTGGTCACGGGCGTGGCGACGCTCGGGGGGACGTTTGTGCCGAGCTACTCGACGACGGGTTACAGCCCGGTGCCGCCGGCGGGGAGTTACTCGGATGCGTTTGAGGTGATCAGCTCGACGGCGGGAATCAGCGGGACATTCGCGGGCTACATCGACCCGCATTACAACCCAAACAAGCTGCTGCGCTGGGAGCCGGTTTACAACCCGAAGAATGTGATGCTCGAATGGAACCAGCATCCGTTCAGGCTCGCGGGCCTGACGCCGAACCAGAATTCGGTGGCGAACGACATCGACCAGGAACTGGGCCTGGGTGTGCCGCCGACCACGAAGCCGTACAACCAGAGCACCGGGCTGGCGCTCGCGGCGCATCCGTATCTCGAGCCGATGGTCTATTTCCTGAACAACGATGACATCACCAACCTGCCGCACGATTACGATTTGATCGCGCCGGAGGAACTGACATCGATCTTTGACATCGGGCGTTCGTTTGACGATGTGCAGGATACCAATATCGAGACCCAACTCGCCGAGGACCGGGCGTTGACGCAGCCGCCTGCAGGGGACAACAACACGGTGGGGCTGCTCGTGGACGGGAAGGATTCGGTGGGATTGCGCGATGACAAGAACAGCACGCAGCCGGCGCCTTCGACGTATTTGCCGCGGTGGAATTTGTTCATGCAGGGGGACGGGGATTTTGTGCGCGTGAACGGGGACACGAACGCGGCGGGATATCATTTCACGACGGCCGGGGTGACGCTGGGCGGGGATTACCGGGTGAACGATCATTTCATAATCGGTCTCCTGGGGGGCTACGCGAACACGGGGGCGACGCTGACGCAAAAGGGATCGGTGGACGTGGACACGGGGAAGATAGGTGTTTTCACGTCGGTGTTTGGAGGCGGGTTTTATCTCGATGGGATCGCAAGCGCGGGCTTCAACGATTATGACACGCACCGGATCGGGCTGGGCGGGGTGGCGCAGGGGAATTCGAAGGGGTGGGATTTCGACGGGCTGCTGGGGGGCGGCTATGATTACCACACGGGGCATGTGACGCTGGGGCCGGTAGCGTCGGTGCAATTCACGAATGTGTCGGTCGACAGCTTCGACGAGAATGGGTCGCTGGCGCCGTTGCATTTCACCAAGCAGAGCCAGGAGTCGCTGCGGTCGAAGGTGGGATTCAAGATTTCATCGGACTGGAACGTGGGCGGGGTGGTGATCACGCCGCAACTCGTGGCGGAGTGGGAGCATGAATTCATGAGCACGAGCTTCGCGCTGGATTCGCAGTTTGCGGCCGGGGCGGGGAATGTGTTCACGGTGAACGGGCCGGTGATGGGACGCGACGGGGTGGCTGTGAGCGCGGGGGTGAATTTCCAGTGGACGCCGCGGGTGGGGACTTACATTTACTACAACGGGGAGCTGGGGAGGAAGAATTACCAGATGAACAGTGTGACGGGCGGGGTGAGGATCAGTTATTAAATGACGAAATGGGAGGGCGATGAAGTCCGTGGAGTTGCATCTTCTTGACCGGGAGGTCCGGCCAGGGGATTTGGGGAATTTTCCTGTGCGCTGGACGATTTCGGGCGGAAGCGGGGAGACTGCCATCCTGCGGAGTTGCACCATTACGGGAAAGGACGCGGAGGAACTGATCGGGATATTTAAACAAGCTTTTACGTTCGAGCCGGATATGACGCTTTGCGGCCACTATCCCAATTACGGGCTTCGGGTGTTTGAAGGCGGCTCGCTATTGCTTGAAACGACGGTGTGTCTTTCCTGCAGCAATTGGGTTGGATTTTTGGCGGGCAGGTGGGACCGATTCCGAATCGCGCATGCCGCGACATTGTCGGCCGCCCTCCAACGGCTTCTCCCGCCATGACGCGAAAGCAAGAAATATCCAGGGATATATGTTGCGGCGCCGCGACTTCGCAAATGGCTGATGGCCCAATAAGGCCTGATGGGGGCTCCATAGGTCTCATATGACCATGATCAGGCGTGCAAATTTCACAGAGTAATAAAGGGTTTTTATCAAAAAAGTCTTTACTTTTAACACGGGAATGTAGTTTAACGTCTACTACCATGTCGAACTCTTCTACAGACTCCGAGTGGTTTAAGAGGACATTTCCTCACTGGAAGAAAGTTGTCGCCAGGCAAAAATCCGCAAGGAGTGCAAGTGCCCAAGGCCATGGCCATGAAAAGAGCCAGGAGCAACCATCGGTCAATGAGTTGAGCACGAAGTCGGAAAAGCATTCGTAGCCAAGCACACGGTGCAGGACGCCCATTTACCTGGTGCGGGCGATAGCGCATCCGTTTCCGTGTGTTCGGTTGTTTAACATGGGCCTTCTTGCGGGCTTGACGTTGGCACAGCCCGCTGCATCAAATAGAGTGCACTATCCACGGGCCGCGGTCGGCCCGGAGATCCCGACCCTACCATCCTCGCGCCGGAGCGATCGGAGGAACTCGGCATGGCGCTTGGGCGGACCGAAAAAAAATGGTGCACCGTGAAGGAATCGAACCTTCAACCTAGTGATTAAGAGTCACGTGCTCTGCCAATTGAGCTAACGGTGCGTTTATCCTACGAGGGAGAGTTTTCAGGAAGCACTCACAACTGCGGCATATTCCATAAAGCGGTTAGGGCACTTGTGCAAGCTTTGGATTCAGGAAAAACCTGAATCCATGAAAAATACTGGCTGCGAGGGATCATTTGAATTTCTAGAAAGTCCATAATTACCATGGCACGACACCTGCTTTAAATGAAATGAGAAAAACAGTGAAACTTTAACAATGCAAACCCAGTTAAACAGGATTACGCTACCCGAGAGCAGCGACACACGCATGCAGGCCAAGAAAATTCTGCTTTTGGAAGACGACGAGGATTTCCGCAATATCATCAAGGAATTCCTCGAGTCGCACCTGTACCACGTGGTGACGGTGCGGAACGGCGTGGAGGGGGTGCGTGAGATCATGGCGAGCGATTTCGAGGTGATCCTGTGCGACATGATGATGCCGACGCTGCCGGGGGACATGTTTTACCTTGCGGTGGAACGGATGCGGCCACATCTCTGCGACCGGTTCATTTTCATGACGGGCTACAAGGGGGACGGGAAGGTGGCGGATTTCGTGAAGAAGGTGAATGGGACAATGCTGAACAAGCCGTTCCTGGTGGATGACCTGCTGGAGATGATCGCGTTTGTGCAGGTGCGTGCGGACCTGGCGTTTTGAGTGGCGGGAGCACGGAAGATTCCCGCAATGGCGCGCAACGCCTCCGCTGAAGACAGAGGACTCTACAATTTTTCCGGCTGCGCGATTTTACAAAATCATTTTGCGGACTGGGCGCGGACCTTTTCCTTTTTTGCCTCGCAATCCTCGGCGATACGCTTCAATTCGAATGCGAGTTGTTTTTCCAAACTTTGCGCTTCCTCGAGCTGGCCGGCGGCGATGGCCTTGGCGATCTGGTCGCGGAGGAAGACTTCCTTCTCGGCGGTTTTGGATTTGAAGAGGGATTCGATTTCGGCGATGGCGGCTTTTTGGGAATCGGTGAGCCTGGCGGTGGGGGCCTGTTTTTCGAGGCGCTCCATGGCGAGTTCGTAGGCGGATTTCATAATGAGGAGGGCGATTTTGTCCGTTGCAATTGGGGAATCAATTCCTAAAGTATCCAGCTTTCACGGCCTGGCAAGGCAGGCGATACAAGCATGATAAGACTCCTGAGCACTGATTTCGATGGAACGCTGGTCAATCACAACCAGGAGCCGGCGGTATCGCCCGCGATGTTTGAGGTTTTTGCGGAAATGCGGGCGGGCGGGGCAGTGTGGGCGATCAATACGGGGCGGGCCGTGCACCATATCGTGGAGGGGCTGGAGGAGTACGGGTTCGGGATACAGCCGGATTTCATCGTGACGAGCGAGCGGGACATCTTCCGGCCGAAGGCTGGCGGGGGCTGGGAGGATTTTGGGGACTGGAACCGGCGGAGCCATGCGGCCCATAGCGAGCTTTACGAGGAGGCGAAACCGCTGATTGAGGAAATCAACATTTACCTTAAAAAGAATACCAAGGCGCTGCCTATTAACGAGTTATCAGGATTAGGAATTATTGCTTCCGACGAGAAGGAGATGGAGCAGATCGCGCGGTATATCGATACGCTGCGTCCGCGGTTGCCAGCGTTCCATTACCAGCGGAACACGCGGTATATGCGGTTTTGCCACTCGGATTACTCGAAGGGAACGGCGCTGGCGGAGCTGGCGCGGCTTTTGGGGGTGGCCAAGGGGGAGATTTTTGCCGCGGGCGACCACTATAACGACATCTCGATGCTGGATGGGCGGTTTGCCAGGTGGGTGGCGTGCCCGGCAAATTCGGCGGAAGCGGTGAAGGCGATCGTGCACGAGGCCGGAGGCTACGTGGCGCATGCATCGTTTAGCGACGGCGTGGTGGAGGCGTTGCGGTTTTTCACAGGGCGCGCGTAGTGGCGTTGGCCAGCGATTTATCCTGTCCGCCGGGCAGCGGCGTGTGAACAAGTTGACCTGTGAGTCGAAGTTGGGGCAATAGAGGCGAATTGGTTCACAAGTTATTCACAACACGTGAGAAGCCTGAAAATCAAGGGCATGTCTATAACATCTTACAATGTATGTCATATAAAATACAGAATAGAGGTGACGGATCTGGACTGTTCCCCTTTGTAGGATTTTGGCTAATCTGCCCGGCATGCGGGTTGGTCTGGCATCTTTTTAATGAGTAAAAAAGCCAAGGATCATAGCCAAAAGAAGCATTGTCACGAGAGAGAAATCCCGGGCCTTCACGGCAGGATTTTCCGCATGGCAAGCCTCATCGTGTCTTCGCCATGCACGTTCGCGGAAGCGCTGAACGCAGCACGGCGCTTTTTCCAGCACCTCCTGCCGGGGGTGCATTCATTTTGGCGACGATTTCGGGGCTGGTATCCCCGCTATAGCCCCTCTGCCTCTCCAATAAGTCGAGCATCCAAGCAATTGCCGTCCCTAGCCCTCCGGCCTCTTCAGGAGTCGAGTTTCCGGGCTGGAGGATCAGGAGCTGATGCGAAGATGCTATAAATCCTAATGTGCTGCGACCGTAGCTCGAAATCCCAGAAAACGAAGATACCGTACATTTATAAGTCGCAGAACATCAGTTGGATGCGGTTCTTTTTATGCGGAATACTCGAAAGCTTGCGATATTTTTACCTTTTTATAACAAATACGCGTGTATTTAATTGCACATGTAGTACTTGTGCGTTATATATAATGACTATCGCTCGATTTCCTGGATCAAGAAGGCCTGCAAGTTGCCGTAAAAATGGATCTGAAAGAGGTTCATCTCCCGGGTCGAGTTGATGACCATGGGGAAATCGGATTCCAATTCCTCATCGGTGAAGCCGTTTCGGGCGGCCATGACTAGGCGGGCTTGATTGAGGGTGTTCAGCCATTGCTCGATATGGACGACGGGGATCACCATTTCGTAGGTTTCCTCGTTGTGGTCGTCATGCTCCCGGCCGGTTTTGTGGATTTGTTTGAGGTCCTCGAAGACGGTTTCGTTGGCGGTTTGAAACAAGTGGCGGAGTTCGGGCTCGACGTATTGGGCCCATTCCTCGTTGAGTTCCTTCGCGTGCCTCCCCTGCCCGGTTTGGGTAGGCTTGGTGTAGAGCCTGGCGCGGGCTGCCGCATCGCCTCCGGGGTCGGCTTCAAAGGGTATGCGGCGCAGGAGGCTGGCGGCAAAGGCGTTGATGCCGCGGATGGCTAGCGTTTCCGGGTCGGTGCGGATGATTTCCATCTAGTGCTCGGATTTCTCCAATGTCGCGAGAAGAAGGTAGGAGTGCAACTGCTGGATGTAGTGCTCGGCGGGTTCGCGGTTGCCGGTCCAGACGATGGAGCGGCCTTGGTGATGGACTTCGAGCATGTGTTTTTCGGCGCGTTCGCGGGAGTAGCCGAAGATTTTCTGGAAGACCATGGTGACGTAGGTCATGAGGTTGACGGGGTCGTTGTGAACGACGACGTTCCAAGGGACATCGGGTTGCGATTTCGCCTTTGTCTTTTTCTCAACAACGGTCTGTGCCATTGAATCTAATTGGCATGGGAGGGCCGCCGGGGCAGTAAGTTGGCCCTAATTTTGGGCAGATGGATCGACGGGGTTGGCAACCACGGGCGCGCCACCTGCAGGTGCTGGAGCAGGAGCGGGATTGGGCGCGGCATTAGCGGTGGAGGTGACGAGCTTTTCCACTTCGCTGATCCAGGAGGACGCCTCGGGGTGGTATTTGTTGTCCTTAAGGATGGCCATCATGGCGTTGATCGCGTTGTTGGGCTGGCCTAGGTTGACGTATTCCTCGGCGCGCTGCCATTGGAGGGCGGGTTTGATGACGTTGTTGAATTTGTCCATTTCCAAGGGGCGGCCCAAGCTTTGCGCCGTGTTCTCCGCGGTTTGGATTCTGGCGTCCCAATATTGGAAAATTTCCGTGGCCTTTTTCTCGATGCGATATTCGGGCAGGATGACCTTCTGGTAAATGTTGTCCACCTTGATGGGAGTGAGTTCCCAAGTGTCGTTGTCGGTGAGGTACTGGCCGATGCCCAAGGAGGCGACGATGACGCTTTTTGGGAGGGGATAGATCATCAAATCCTGACTGGCAAGGGCTGGGTTTGCCTGGACGCGCTGGACGTAGTCGAGCAGGCGCGGCAGCAGATCCTTGGTCTTCACGCCGGAATCGTGAAGGACGGAAAGCGAAAGGTACGCGAGGTGAAGGCTGAGGGCCTGCTGGAAATTGGGATCGCGCAATTCGGCTTCATGCTTTTTCTTCCACTCCATGACTGCCTGGGGCTCCTTGGCGCCCAAGCCGCTGAATTGCGTGGCGGTGATGGCTTGGATGTAATAGGTGAGCGCATCGCCCGGGCTGTTCGCTTCGTTCATCAGGTTTTGGGCCAGGGTCGCCTCGGTGGACTTGATGTCGGTTTGCTGCTGTTGCTTGATCTGCTTGAGGGCGGAAAGGACGGCGGCGCCGTTTACAGGCGGGCCGTCTTTGTCCTGTGCATGAAGGCTGAATGAAGGTGCGAGCGCGCTCAGCAGCGCGATCAACAGGGATGCTCTGGGTTTCATAGGGGGATGAAGTTTTTGTCGGGGAATCTATCGACGCGCGAGACAAGCGGTGTGGACGCGGTTTTGCAGTTTGTGCATGACACGGGCCTCCTGCGTGGTCTTGTCGTCGTAACCGTTCAAATGAAGCAAACCGTGGATGATGTAAAGCCCGATCTCGTGGTCGAGCCGCGTGCCAAATTCCCTTGCTTGTGTCCTTGCCATTGGGGCGCTGATGATGATTTCTCCGTGGTCAAAGGTGATGACATCGGTGGGACCATCCACATCCATGAACCTCCGGTGAATATCGCTGATGACCTTGTTTGAAACAATAACCACATCCACGCCCTCCAAACCAGCCAAAACTGCGTTTTGAAGGGGGGGATGCCTGAGGCATTCGGCCAGGGCGATTTTGGAGAAGTTCGCGAGCCAGGCGGTGTTGATTTTTACTGCGCGTTGCCGATTGCTGAATGTGATCTCCATCACGGCGATTTTCCAGCGGCGGCGGATTTACGCGGCGGAGACCGGTGGGATGCCGGATTCGCGCTGGGGAGTTTTTGTCGCGGGTGCATCCTTGGCATCCTTGGAGCTGTCGCCGGGATAGGCGATACGGCTGTGGAGCATGCTTCGAAGGGTGAATTTGAAGCTGTCGCCCAGGAGCTTGATTTCGCGGAGGGTGAGATCGCACTCGTCCAATTGATGCTCCTCGAGGCGTTTTTCGATGATGTCATTGATCAATTGGTCGATCCTTTGCGGAGTGACTTTTTCCAGGCTGCGGGAGGCGCTTTCAATGGCGTCGGCGAGGCTGATGATGCCGCACTCGCGGGACTGCGGGCGCGGGCCGGGGTAGCGGAAGCTCTCATCGCGGACCTCGGGAATGTCCTCCTCGCGGATGTTCATGATCTTGCCGCCCTGCCGGGCGTCCTCCTGCTGCTGCAGTGCGCGTTTGTAAAAGAACCAGACGAGCGTGGTGCCGTGGTGCTGCTGGATGACGTCTATAATTTCCTGGTTGAGCTTGTATTTGAGGGCGAGGTCGACCCCTTCTTTCACGTGCGCGATGATGATGAGGGCGCTCATGGTCGGCGCGAGCTCGAGGTGCGGGTCGCGGTCGGGGCTCATGTTCTCGGTGAAATACTCGGGTTTCACGAGCTTGCCGATGTCGTGGAAATAGGCGCCAACGCGGCACATCGTGGGGTTCGCGCCCACGGCCTCGGCGGCGGCCTCGGCGAGATTTGCGACCACGAGACTGTGGTGGTAGGTGCCGGGGGCCTCGATGGTCATGCGCTTGAGGAGCGGGTGGTTGAGATCGGCGAGCTCGAGCCAGGAGATGTCGGTTGTGATTTCGAACAGGCTCTCCAGCAGCGGGAGCGAGCCCCCGACGAGCATGGAAGTGAAGATGCCCCCGGCAATGGCGACGAGGCTGTATTTGGCGATGGTGGTCCAATCGAGTGTCGGGAATTGCTCCCACACGATCGGGATGATTTGGAACAGGAGTGCGAGAATCCATGTCGCGAGGCCGACGAACACCCCGGCGCGAATAAGACGGCTGCGGCGGCGGACCTGAAGCGTGACATAAACCGCGATGAAACCGCAGATGAGGCTCATGAAAAGGAAGGCATCGGGCGTTTCCACGATGTCGTGAAGGACATCCCAGCCCCACAGGCTCGCGAAAATTGCCGAATAAAGGCCAAGTTCCCTGCCCAGGAGCACCGAACAAATCAGCGGCGCAAAGGCGAACGGCACCAGCAGTTCGCCGAATTGCAGGTCATGCAGCACACGCCCGGAGAGGAACAGCGCCGCTTTCAAGAGCGTAAGATGCACGAGGAAGACGCCGAAGATGAGGAGCACGCGCGAATTTTTCGCGAAGGTTTTCGGGTGGCTGATCCAAAGATAAGCGATGGCCGTGGCGGTGATGAGCAGGCCGATCAAGAAGCTCTTTGCGGGCTGCGAATCGGCGCTGGAGAAAATGATGAGCGCAAGACCGGCGATGAACCCGGCGAAAATGAAGCACTTGGGCAGGATGGCCGCCTCGAGCGCCTGCGTGAGCTCGTTTTCGGATTGGCGACGGCGCACTTTGCCGGACGCGAGCCCCTTCTTTATCAACCGATGTCTTTCGAGAAATCCCAGCATAAGCGCCGATTTCGACTTGCCGGTCTAAGAAAAACAGACCGGCAAATCAATCCCTTTTATTCGTTTGCCCCTGTTCGGTGTTGTTTGTAGGCGCGGATGATGGACTGCACCAGCTCGTGCCGGATCACGTCCGCTTCTTCAAAATGGCAGAAGGCGATGCCCGGCACTTTTTTCAAGGCTTGCAGGGCTTCGATCAACCCGGAGCGCTTGTTGGCGGGGAGATCGATCTGGGTTTGGTCGCCGGTGATTACGCATTTGGATTCCGCCCCGAGGCGGGTGAGGAACATGAGCATCTGCTCGGTGGTGGTGTTTTGGGCCTCGTCGAGGACCACGAAGGCGTTGTTCAAGGTGCGCCCGCGCATATAGGCGAGCGGGGCGATCTCGACCACGCCGCGTTCGATGTAGCGCTGGACCTCCTCGGCGTCGAGCATGTCGTGGAGCGCATCGTAGAGCGGGCGCAGGTACGGGAAAATCTTTTCCTGGAGGTCGCCGGGCAAAAACCCGAGGGCCTCGCCGGCCTCGATGGCGGGGCGCGTGAGGATGATGCGGTTCACCTGCTCTTTTTTCAAGGCGGAGATGGCCATGGCCATGGCAAGGTAGGTTTTACCCGTGCCGGCGGGGCCAATGCCGAAAGTCATGTCGTGGGCCTGGATGGCCTGAATGTAGGCGCGCTGGCCGTTGGTCTTCGCGGTGACCGGCGGGCGGCGCGAACAGCAGAAAATCTTGGTGTTCGCCAATTCGTCGAGGCCGGTGTTGTCGTCTTCCTTCACGGATTTGAGGGCGTAGCTGAACTCGTGCTTGCGGATGCTCACGCCTTTCTGGCGGGCCTGCTCGAGCTGCCGGAATACCCTGCGGGCGCGATCGACCTGTTCCGGGTGTCCTTCCACGCGCATCCAGCCGTCGCGCGTGGTGACTTTCACATCCAGGGAATCCTCAAGGCTTTTGAGGAGTTTGATATCGTTCGCGTAGAGCGCCTGCAAACTGCGCGCGCTCTCGAACTCAAGGGTTTGACTTTCTGTCATTCTTTACGTCCCACTACTCTAGCAGAATCGGGCGGGTGGTGTCAAATGGGGGTGGCGTGATTGCGGATCGCCATTAAACTCAGAGACGGGAAACGCCGGAGTCAGCGGTAGCCGTAGGCGAGCGCCCAGTGGGTGCGCTCCTGGTTGGATTTCTCGATCTCGACGATGAGGTAATAGGTGCCGGTGGTTTTCGGCATTACGTGGACGGCGGCGAAATGCTTCCCCTGCACGTGCTCGACCTCTGCGAGGTTGCCCTCAGAGTCGTAGACGTGGACGGAGATTTTCGCGTTGTCGTTGTCGGTGCCCATCCAGAACCAGTATTCGGTGCCCTTGAAAAGCTGCTGGACGATGGCTTTCTGGGTCTTGACCGGGAGGTCGCCGCCCCAGTAGTCCTCGCGCAGGGTGAAGCCTTGCTTGATGTATTGCTGCGCGCCCGCGAGAGCGGCGGAAAATGCGTCGTCCACGGTGGCGAAACAGAAGGGCTGGAGAACGGCCAGGAGCGAAACCGCCAGCGCAAATTTGTAAAAAATTTTCACAAGTTTCGGAAAAATCAGGGCTGTTGAATGGATTTCACCAACTCATGCACGATAGCGAGCACGTCATCCACATCCTTTGGTGAAATGGTGGGGCCGGAGACGAGCGGGGCGATGTCGTTGAGCTTGGCCCGGATCGTCTTGACGGTGTCCATTTTCAAATGCGGGCTCATGCCGTCGAGCCGGCGCTGGAAATACTGGAGGAGCAGCGGCTGGTGGAGGAGGTCGGCGCCGTCCTTGGTGTAATTTTTCTGGACCACGAGACAGAGGGCCTCGGTGCCGCGGAGCCACCCGCCGAGGCTCACGAGCTGGGCGAGCTCGTCGTCGTGGAGCTCGATCATCGCTTGTTTGACATCGTGCAACGCGCCGTCGAGCTCGGTGCGGGCCTTGGCCCAGTCCTTCTTGTCGGCGGCCTCGATGATGGCGTTGCTGCGGGAAATGACGGATTTTTTGACGCCGATGGCGCCGGCGAGGTCGAGCACGTTGTGGCCGATTTTCTTGATCTCCTCGGAATCCTGCGCCTCGACGGCGATGAAGCCCTCGGCGATCACGGTGCCAAGGAGCAGCGCGGTCTGCGGGCGCTTGCCGGGCGGCGAGACTTTGCCGGAGCGGAGAACGTCGTGCCAGTTGGGCGAGCCGAGTTTGTCGAGCACGCCGAAGATTTCGCTTGGGACGGGGACGACGACGTCGTCAACGAGGGTGGCCTGGTTCGGAAGGTTCTGGACGTTGATGTGGGCCGGGGGCTGATCGGCGGCCTGCAGGCAGCGCGGCGCCACCAGCAGGAGCGCGAAAAATGGGATGAGATATTTCATAGAAAGCCACCTTGGCAGCGCAGGAGGGCTTTGAAGCCACTGAACCAGAGTGAATGTCTCTTAATCAAGTATTCTTTTTTCGGGGGAAGTCAAACGGGGCGTTCGGGGGCGGTTCAAATTGAAAAGTCCGCGCCTCTCGTAGAAAATGATAGTTTCTTAATGCAATACGCCGCCAAAATGAAGACCTCCGACTATATTGGAATCGCGCTGACCACTGGTTTTGGACTTTGGTGGCTTCTTTTTCCTCGGTTGGTCATCAGATTCT